>JAESSU010000346.1 GCA_016763955.1 Phycisphaeraceae bacterium
CCATGTCCAGGAGCCGTGTGAACCATGCCCGTGCCATCTTCGAGAGTGACATATTCAGCATGCACCACGGGGCCGACGCGATCAACGAAGGGGTGGTTGTAGGTTAGGCCCACAAGTTCTTTGCCCGTAAAAGTTACAAGCGGTGATGCGTTTTCGAGGCCTTCTTTGGCAAGGACTTTGCTCGCGAGCTCAGTTGCTAAAGCGACCTTGCGTTCGCCGATTTGATACACGCCATATTCATAGCGATCATGGACCGCGACGGCCATATTTGCAGGCAGTGTCCAAGGCGTGGTCGTCCAGATCATGATGCTGTCAAAGCGGTTTTCTTTCGCCTTACTTTCAGCAGTGAGATCGAACATCACAAACACGGAAGTATCTTCACGGTCTTCGTATTCGAGTTCTGCTTCTGCTAACGCTGTTTGGTTGTCAATCGACCAGTGTACGGGCTTAAGCTGACGGAAGACCAAGCCTTTGTCTACCAATGCGGCGAACACATCAATGACCCCTTTTTCAAAGGCAGGGTTCATGGTGAGATACGGGTTGTCATAATCAGCAAGGGTTAGCAGACGTTTCATCTCGCCCATTTGCTGCTTGACGAATTTTTCAGCGTAGCTTTTACACTTGCGGCGGATTTGGATGGGCTGCATTTGGCGAGCTTTGTCACCTAGGTCTTGCATGACTTTGTGTTCGATGGGTAGGCCGTGACAGTCCCAGCCTGGGACGTAGGCACAATTTTTGCCGAGCATGGTTTGAGAGCGAACGACTAAGTCTTTGAGAACCTTGTTAAGCAGGTGACCTAGATGAATCGAGCCGTTGGCATAGGGCGGGCCGTCATGGAAGACGAACTTGGGTGCGTCGGCTCGTTCTTGCCTAAGGGTGTTATAGAGATCGAGCTTATCCCAGCGTTTGGTCGTGGCAGGCTCGTTTTGCACCAAATTTGCCTTCATGGGGAAGGAAGTTTTGGGCAGGTTGAGGGTCGGTTTAAAATTGATTTTTTTCGTTTTTTTAGTCATATCTATTCTCGCTTGTGAGTCGAGCAGTATAAAGGATTGGCTCGGATTCTGCGAGACGTTGAGGATAGGACTGAATTTAGTGACGGTTTTAGTGTTTATCCCAGTCTTCGCGGGGCCTCAGACGTGGGCTTTGCCCTTAAATAGACATTGTTACCGAGTGGCTTTCGTTAAGCAGATTAGTGCGTAGGCGGTGACGAGGTTTTTATCGCCTTCCATCCAGCGGTCTGCATCGTTATGCCATGAGCCGTCTTTGTTTTGCAGGCTGGCTAATTTGTCGATTAGGTCATTGGCCCAGTCGTGGGTTTTGCCATCGGTGGTGACCAGTGTGTCTGAGCCCCATGCTTGCAACGCTCGGCTCATCGTTAAATAGTAGTAGTAGAGTCCTTGTAACTTTTGATCCGCAGGTAAGCCGGGGTTTTGCTCAAGGGTGTAGTTGTCCCGAATCCAATTTAAAGCAGCGACCACACGCGGATCATTACGCTTGAGATTGGCATAGAGTAAACTTTTAAATCCTGCATAGGTCATCGACCCATAGGTCCGCAGTCGGCTTATGGGTTGGTCTGAATCTTTATCATCTATTTGCACGGATCCTGCTTTGGATTCGGGTTTGTCCATGTTGTCTTTGTTGATACAGGTGGCATAAATAAAACCCCCGTCAGGGACAATTTTTGAGCCTAAAAGTTTGTTGCTAGCAATGCCTTGGCAGCGGGAGATAAACGCAACGGCTCGGATAAATGCAGGGTCATTACAGTTGAGTCCTGAGTCGTAGAGTCCTTGCACCATGAACTGAGTGTTGGACATGTCGGGGCGACCGTGTTTGCCATAGCCTGCTCCGCCGTAGAAGAGATGATCGACGGTGACGGGTTTGCCATTGGGGTCGGTTTGGTCTTTCCACTGTAATTCTGTGAGATAGGTTTGGGCTTTACCGATGGCGATGGCAGCTTTGGGGAGGGTGTTGACCCGTGACAACGCAGAGAGACTGATGGCGGTGTTGTGGTTTTGTAGGAACCCGTCATGAATGCCGCCATCGTCTTTGCATTTAGAGAGAATGTAGGCAAGACCTTTGGCGACATAAGGATTACTCGCGTCGATCTCGGGTTGATCGATCATGGCGTTGACGACTAAGGCGGTGATTGCCGGGCCGGGTTGCGGGGTCCAACTGCCGTCTTGAGCTTGGGTGCTTTGCAAGAAGGCGATGGCTTTGGCAATGCAGTCTTGGGCTTTATGCCAGTGTTCGTCATCGAGCGCACGTGCCGGCGTGCTGATGATTAGTAGCAATAGGCAAGTTAAAACAACAGATAAAAAAAAGCATTTGGCTTGACGCATTTGTTTTTCCAATAAGTCAGGTTGTAGCGGTTTATTGTTCCCAAGGTTCTACTTGGTCCAACGTCTCTTGCGGTGAGGGGGGTTGTTTGTTGGACAGGGCTTTGAAAAGGTGAAACAACGCGAACAATTGTAAGCCAACAGGTGATCCGAATATGAACAGGGACATGAAAAGCCCTAGTACATTGCCTTGGACCACTGCACCTAGGATTGCGAATCCAAGCATACCCCCAAGGAGCAAGGTCTCAATGCATAGCAACACAATGCAGGTGATGATGGCTGGGCGGCTTGATTTTTTGACGAAAAAAGCCAAGATCAAATAGGCAATCGCCGGGCCACAACCAAAGATGAAAATGCAGACCGCTAGTATGCCCGCGATGTCGTAGATTATTTGTAATCCTTGTGGGTCAATTTCAGTCCATCCTGGTTGTTGAAGCAGCTCGTCGTATGGGATCATGGTTAGAATACCCATGCCTGCGGAACAGCAGCCAAAGAGGATGCCTTGCAATGCAGCTAGGATCCAGAGAGCGATGGTGGCAATATTTGTATGGCTTGTGCCGTTGTTTGGAGGGGGGGCCATTTGCCATGGTTCTTGTGAATTGGGATATTGTGTCATGTGGATTGCAGTTTCTGGATTCAAAATGTTTTAAACACAGCCAAGTGTCGTTTGCTAAGTTTAGCGTTTTTGGCATGAATCGTGAACACTGCATTATTTTCTCAGGTAAAAACAGGACTTGGAATGAAAAAATATTTGTTCTTGGCATTACGAATTGGCACGGCTTTAGCAGGTCTGGGGTACATCCTCTATGTCATGAACTGGAGCGATACGTTCGATGAACAAGGTGTCGTATCTCCGGGCGTGATTAGTACGCTTAGAGATGCGAACTGGATGTTACTGTTGTTGGCATTGGTCATGATGGGGTTTGTTTACCCGATTTTTAGCACCCGTTGGTGGATGCTTATGCGGGTTCGGAATATTCCCTGTTCACTGTATAAAGCTTTTCGACTGGCCATGGTGGGCTGCTTTTTTAACTACTGCATGCCCGGTACGACCGGCGGAGACATCCTTAGAGCTTACTACGCAGCGAAAGGATCAGACCGTAAAGCCGATGCGGTGATCAGCGTGGTGGTGGATCGAATTCCGGGACTGATGGGACTCTTTATTGTCGCTGGGGTCACAGGATTATTCATGCTCCACGAACCGACAGTTCGCTATGTCACAGGTATGATCTGGATGATGGCAGCAGTGGGCGTGGTCGGCGCATCGGTGTACTTCTCGGGCAGACTTCGCAAAATGCTGCGACTAGATGTCCTGATTACCAAATTACCCGGTGGAAGTTTGATTGCCAAAGTAGATGAGGCAGCAGTCGCTTACCGAGGACATATTGGGGCTTTATTTCTTGGACTAGCAATGTCCACGTTGCTGCACTTGATCCTCACGGGCGCAACGATTATTGCGGGTATTGCGCTAGGTGTGACCCAGCCGATCGGCCTGATGTTTAATGTGATCCCCGTACTGTTTCTAGGGGCAGCAGTTCCCATTAGTTATCAGGGACTGGGCATCATGGAAGCTATTGGGGAACAACTGCTAGTGAATCCGCCTGCTTGTACGTTTAATCAACTCGTGGGCCTGCTGATGCTCGCACGGATGTTTCAAGTTTTCTATTCACTGATTGGCGCTTTGTTCCTACTTAAAGGGGATATCCATCTGCATCCATCCCCGGAAGCCCCGGAAGCCCCGGA
>JAESSU010000347.1 GCA_016763955.1 Phycisphaeraceae bacterium
ATAAACCCCCACTAAGTGATCGACTTAGCGGGGGTTATTTATGTACGCCCGGGTGGGCTCGAACCACCGACCTACGGATTAGAAGTCCGTTGCTCTATCCAACTGAGCTACGGGCGCAAAGTATTTTGTTTTCGATTTTCACAATCCATGCTTCTGGTTATGTTGAACCTATTGAGGCATGTTTTGAGTGAAATTTTAAGACTGGTTCTATTGAACGTTTGTCCGTAGCCATAGCCTTATCGCGCATTTTAGCATAAAACGTCAATGTGGTTTTAATGCGCACGTGATCTGTCTAACTGCGTGGTGGGGAATGAGGGTTTTGTTTATGTGGTTCGTCGCCAGCGTTTAGTGGAGTTGCCCAGTGGGGCGCCGGTGATTTCCGTTTCGATTTCTTCGTTGCAGGATTTTGCAGCAGGGCGATTGGTGGTGTGTAGAAGTGGATCAACAATTATCTCGTCCTCTTGGTGAGAGGGATGTGTGCCTTTGCGTTCTGCAAAGAACATCACAAAGTTGTGTGCAGCGAGAATCAAGAACGTCGCGATGACCCATGCGTCCATTTGAAACAATGCACTGTTGGATTGGTTGATATAATTTTCAGTTAAGAAAATGGAAAACAGATAGTACATGCCAACGAATAGCGTACTACAGGTGCCCAGTATCAGGCGAATTTTGATAGGAATAGCACGGACGGGAGTGATACTTAAACAAATACAGCTCAATAGAAAACAGGCGGGTTCAATGAGCTGGGTTATGGTTTCAAAGGCAAATATTTCCTGTCTATTACTTACCACAGACACTGATGAAATTAGAAAAAAAACGAGGCACAATGCCATGCAAGTTAGATACAGAACCATTTTAAAAGCTTTCACTGGCTTACTCCAGTCTGCTTTTGTGTGTGCAGTATTAATTTGACTGGTAATTGGGTCATTGGTTTTACCCCCTGGAAACAGTTTCTAGTTTATTCTAATCACAAGTTTAAAATTCAGTGATTCAAGCCATTTTTATCGCAGCTTGGTTTAACTTCAATGGTCTGAGATTGTACTGTATTTTAGGCAAAGATTATGTTGATTCAAGCGCGGGCAGTTAAGAAAGAGGTAATAATACCCTTCAAGATTAAAACCTGTGCGTAGACTGACATCACCAACACAAGCGTTACAAAGTCTTATGAACCGTCCGGCGCGTACAAATATAGACGCGATGCGTATAAGCGATCTATTGATGCCTGTGATGAGGATCGTTGGGGCAGAAATTCTAGAGATAACTTAGCAGGTGGATATTAACAGGCCATTTGCAGCGAATGATTGGACAGGTTTTGTGACAGGCAGGGCATTATATCGAGACTGGGGTGGGCGGGGTGGATGCTTTGACTTTGAACCATTGGATGCCGACTTTGTCCCCGTGACGAATCAGGTCGATGCGTTGTAAGGAGTAGGATTTACCTGCATAGATTAATGTAAGTGCGGGGATGAGGGTCCAGAGCATGACTGAGCCGCTGAGCATGATGCCTGTATAGGAGCCACTAAGATAGTACTTGGATGTGAATCCGACCATGTGAATTTGCACGACGGCAGCTAGGCTCATGCTAATGGAAGACGTAACAAACAGCGTGTAGGTGATTCCCGCCAGTTGCATGAAACGATCACCTTTTCGGAACATCTGTTGGAAAATCAGTGACCAGGCACTCCATGAGACGAGCAAAGTGAACCAAATAATCATGGTTGGCTTAAGCCAGACACAGCCCAGGGATCGATGGATTTCGCCTGGGAGATATTGCCATAGTCCTGCAATTTCGAGCACGGTTGCTAGGACACTGACAGTGAGCATGGCGGCGGGGAGGGCAGCCATGATATAGACATATGAGTTGGCAGGTGTTCGATGGATCAGTCGCTTACGCCAGTTTTTACCCGGTTCTAGCAGGAGGAATTGAGTGACGAAAAACAGGACTAATCCACTGATCGTGATGGTCCAATGCGCTCCAATGGTTTCTGGGTAGACCCCCATCGCGCCTCGGATGCCATGTTCGAGCATGGGATAAAAGCCATACCAAATGTTAAGGTATTGGAGCGTGAAGGAGCCCACGGGGTATCGCATGATTAGATCTGCGAGTAATAGCCAGATAACAGCGGTCATAAGAATAGCCAGCACAGTAAAGAGAAGCTGACGTGAGCGATATAAAATGGCGAGTGTTATTGGCATGTACAGTTACAATTATCTAGTTACAGACCCAAAAACACAAGGAAATAATCTATAGTAGAGCCAGAATTGTTAAGTTTATTAAAAGATGGTTTGAGGTGGTTATCGCGTGGTTTGGCGAAGCATTTGCAATGGAGCCCAGGATGTTAATTGGGTTGCAAGTCGTTCTTGACGTTGCTTGATGATGTTCAAAGGCCCGGCGATTAGGGCAGTCATGGGAGAGCCCGGTGTCATGGGACGTATGGGCGATTGATGAATGCGAAAGGGGATTTGCAGTTGATGGGTATGCACCGTGCTGTCTTGGGCACAAGCTAAGGCCCAGCCAGTGATAAATCGGCCTGTGCGTTGTGGGTTAGGCACATTTTGCATTCGCATCAGCAAATAGTCCATCCAAGTTTGGTCATCCACATCATCACTAAAGAGACCTCCCCAGCGGCGAGCTTGCACGCCCGGTTCGTCATTTAATGCATCAAAGCAAATGCCAATATCTTCAGCAAAGACATTGGGAAATTCTTTAGATTGATAAAATCGGGCTTTGATCACTGCATTTCCCGTGACCGTCGGGGCATCTTCCACGGGCTTGATTGATGAACTTTGAACACGATTTAAATCGGTGATCTCAAACCCCATCGACTTAAAAATCGGCTCGTAAGTCAGCAGTTTACTGGGGTTTTGACTTGCAAAAAGCAATAAAGGACAAGGACGGGGGCTCATTGTGTCGGTCGATCCTGTTGCACGGTATGACCGCACTCAGGGCATGTCCCATCGCCATGGGCCAATGAACCTTGCAAGTCGTATCCACATGCCAAGCAGCGGTTGTCATTAAACCGAAAGGCCGCACGAATCCCAAAGAGGATAAGCGTACTTGTGCCCAGTGCCCAGATAAGCACAGTGGTCTGCATCATTTGAGCGGCTGTGAATCCCGGTACGACAGAAACACCGTTGGGCAGGGCATAGCGACTGTAGTGAGCGATGAAGTTGGTTCCTAGCGGGCCCACCATCAGACCGATGGACAGTAGGTAAGCTAGCAGGCGGAAGTATAGAAACAGCATCTTGCTAGGGCGTTGGAGTAAGGCTGCAATGAGGTTCCCCCAGATCAAGCTCAGAAGCATGATGCCCACCAGTCGATACAGCGGCTCGATGGGGGCTAATTGCTGGGCTTTAATAAAATAATTGTCTCGGATAATGTCCCGATAGATGATCAATACTTCTAGCACGCTCATGTTTAGGACCCCCGCCGCCAGTGCCGTTGCGATGAGCATCCGTCGGGGAATTTGGCCTTTTGATGCGAGTTGGCGATACCACTGTTTATGAGGTGAAAGTGTTGCAAAGGGGGAAAAAATGAGCAGGACAACATATCCGCACCAAACTTGCATTAGTAGGCTTGGCGTTTGCGGGAACCATAGTGCCAGCGAATAACTCTCCCAGCTAAAGGGATACCACAAAGGCACCATCAGGACGCCGCACCAGATCGTTAGCACCATCAGCCATGCCAACAAAAACGGCCAGCGGAGCATGTGAGCGAAGTCAATATGTTTTTCCATCAACAAAGTAAAAATTCCAGGTTAGAGGATTCAGACGATACCAGCCGTCAATGAGCTTATGCGATTACTTTAAGTACGCGGCTTCCCGGAAGCTTGTTTTAGGCCTCCAAAACATTTTCAACGTGGTCAAAATCATACCCGATAGGACTAGGCTACCCAATTAGTCTCCTGCTGCCCCCAAGCTTGCGGAGGGGCTTTCGTAGGGTTTTTTCGGGACTTCTTCCCAACCTCCGGGGTGCAAACGCATGTCCCTTTGCCTTGGCGAGCCGGGCGGTGTCAGCCCGATTTTGACCGAAGGTCAACTGAAAAAACCGCCAGCACAGTATTTTGTGTGCAATATTTTTGACCTTCGGTCAATCCCGTTCGACACGACACGGCTCGCCAAGACAATTCACAGGACATGTGTTTGCCCTGAACTTCCGGGGGTGAGAATTGCCGGTTGCCAACTTCCTTCTACAATACACAACTATGACAACGACTGACACCCATCAGACTGAATTTATTCTTGCAAAACCTGATGCCGCTGGCCCAAACGGCCAGATTCCCGGTGATGGCAGCCAAGTTGACGTCCGCACCGAGGAAATGCTTGTGAACATGGGGCCCCAACACCCCTCAACGCATGGCGTGCTTCGGATCGTTCTGCGAACCGATGGTGAGATGGTTCTTGAAGCCGTCCCACACATTGGCTACTTGCATCGCTGTGCGGAAAAGATTGCGGAGAATGTTTCTTATCCCCAGTATGTCCCGTATACCGACCGTTTGGACTATTTGGCTGCGATGAATGAAAACTGGACATGGTGTCATGCCGTCGAACAGCTTGCGGGTTTGGAATTAACTCGTCGCGCTGAAGCGATCCGTGTGATTATTGGCGAACTGTGCCGCATCGCATCTCACTTAGTGAGCTTTGGCACGTATGGCTTGGACATTGGTGCTTTTACGCCTTTCCTCTATGCCTTTCGTGAACGCGAGTATGTGCTAGACCTTTTTGAGATGGTCTGCGGTGCGCGTTTGACCTACAGCTTCTTCACCATTGGCGGATCGACCCACGACCTGCCAGATGGTTACAACGATAAAGTTTTAGAATTTTTAGATTACTTTGAACCTAAGATCAAAGAATATAACGATCTGCTGACCTACAACCATATTTTCATCAAACGCACCGCCAACGTTGGCGTGACCACGCCTGAAATAGCCACACAGTACGCACTAACTGGCCCGGTGATTCGTGGCAGCGGTATTCCTTATGACCTACGACGCGACAATCCTTACGGCTTATACCCAGAGTTAGATTTCGACGTGATCGTCGGAGATGGTGAAATGGGACTAGTTGGCGACTGCTGGGACCGCTACATGGTTCGCATGAAAGAGATGGTTGAATGTTGCAAGCTCATTCGTCAAGCCATTGCGATCTACAAAGACACCAAACCTGAGTACCGCTTAAAGGTTGGCAGAAACTTTAAAGCCCCCGAAGGCGAGAACTATACCGAGACTGAAAACCCCCGTGGTGTGTTAGGTTTTTATCTTGAATCACAAGGCGGCCCCATGCCTTACCGCGCCAAGTGTCGTGCAGCGACTTTCTGTAATCTCTCAGTGACCACCGAAGTATGCCAAAACGTATTACTCTCCGACGTGCCTGCAATCATTGGCTCCATCGCCGTGGTCATGGGACAAGTCGACCGCTAACCCCCCGGAAGTGTCGAAAAAGCCCCCGGCCCCCGGTTCCCGGCTCCCGGTTCCCCGCCCTCGGCCCCTAGTCTCTGGGAAGAAGCGTTTTGGCGTTGGCATCCGCAAACGTATTGTTTTAGCAGGGGCCTACTTGAAGAGGTAGCGGATCATGGTAATTCACCATTAGCCTGATAAGTTTATGAAGCATTTTATCTTGTAATTGCTTGGCATCAGACTGACCCCAAAGATTTTTTTGACAATCAGGATCAAGAATTAAGTCGTACAATTCACTGCAAGTGTTTTCACCATGCCATGTCAATAATGCATCATCGGTACGAACACTCCGCCTTAAGAACGGATGCTCAATTAAAACAGCGTCACGGGTCACCTGTTTTGGATCATCCATCACTCCAACCAGTGATTGACCTTGGACACTTGGCGGAATGGGTGCGTTTGCAAGATCAAGAATCGTTGGCATTAGATCAATTGAATTGGCCAACGCTTCACGACGATGTCCTGCTTGTGATTTGTCCGGTCGAGTAATGATCATGGGAACACGTGTCACGCAATCGTAACTACTGCCCTTGAAAACCATGTGATGGTCACCAAGCATTTCGCCGTGGTCGGAAGTGAAAACAATAATTGTGTTGTCTAACATACCTTGCTTGCGTAGTGCATCTTTTAGGCGACCAACTTGTTTGTCAATAAGACTAATCATGCCATAGTAGTACGCTTTGACACGTTGCCAATCAGCATCAGTTAAACGAAACATACCAATGGCTTCGTGACTTCCTTTTGTCCGAGTGTAATGTTCGATATAAGCTTTTGGCCAAAGTGCGTCTTCACCGTCACGCCATGCCGGCAAAGGCATATCTTTGGGGTCGTACATCGTATCGTACGGTGCGGGTGGGTTAAATGGATGATGCGGATGAACAAAACTAGTCCAACAAAATAAAGGTTTCGAATTGTCATGCTCATTGATAAATGAAATCGATTGATCAGCAGTCCATGCTGTTTGAGAATGTTCTTCAGGGCATACCGAACGGACACAAGCATGCTGCGGATACGAAAAACTGTGCGGGTCCGCCCAAACATCATACCCACGTTCAGTGAGATAATCAGCATACGGCCCAACTCGATTGTCCTCAGTGATCGCAACCTTTTCAAAGCCATACCATGGCATTTTCTCTGGAGAAGGTTGAGGATTAACCGCCAAATCAGGTGTCGGATTTACGAATGGTTCGCCATTGGGAGGGAATCGCCATTGTGGACCAAAATGCATTTTTCCCGAAGCATAGGTTGCGTAACCATGAAGTCGCAATACTTCCATGAAAGTGAGTTCTGTGTCTGGCAAAACAAGGCCATTGGTTCGTAAACCATGCACTGAAGGATATCGTCCCGTGGCCATGCTCGCGCGATTAGGAGAACAGACCGGGGAGGCAGTGAACGTTTGATCAAAACGAATCCCGTCTTTCGCCAATTGATCAATATGAGGTGTTTTAATCACAGGGTTGTCGTAACACCCTAGTGCATCGCATCGAAGTTGATCACAAGTAATCAGTAATATATTGGGATGAGTCATAAAAAAACCAAGCAATTAACAAGATAGTAAGGCATTTATAAGGTAAATAGACGGATCAGACAGGTGACTATACAAGTCAGTTTCAAGTGACTGTTCTATTTGCTATTTTTCGACACAATATCTTTTTTCCACAAATGGGCTTTTACATTAATATTGTCATACCATACTTGGCCAGTCGACTTGCCTAAAATAAGATCTAAAGTGATTTTTTTTGTGCCGGCGGGAATTTTTGCAATGGGCTTCATTTTTTTTGTAATTTCACGCCAATCAAAAGTTCCCCCTTTATAGTCTCCGCCCTGAAAGAAAATTCTTTCTCCGTTACTTTTTCTAAATGCCAAACAAATACTTGCTCCTATGCCACTGATTTTTTTACCTTTTAAGCTATAGGTAACTTCAAAAATTAAATATTCACCTTCGTTGAGCGTAGGGATTTTGCTGAGGTCCAATTTCTGAGTAGCGCCCCACCATAACGTTGGTGAATCTGCTTTAAAAGACAAAGATTTTTGGCCATGACTTTTAGTTTTACGATCAACAAAAACATTAAACTGCGGACCTTTTTTGCCGCCCAACTTCTTCTCATTGATCATGATGGGCCAATTAGGTACTTTATTTAAAGCCGATCCTTTACTTTCAAAATCAGCATTGTTGAGTTTTAAATCAATCGTCTTGACCAACTGATCTTGGGGGTACTTGATCTCACCGTCTTTGTCTTTAATTTTACCAATGATGTAAACAGGCATGTCTTTTTCAAATGTAACATCAAATTTATTTTGTGATACGAGTAAATGTTTGACATTGCCCATGACATCAACAAGATCAATTTCTTGACTAGTTGTTTCAAAAGTTGCTTTAGAACTCTTCGCATCGTTTAACCAAAGAACATTAACGTCTTTACCATCTTTTTTAAAACAAAAACCCTGCAACCACCCAGTCTCCGAGGCATATGTGATGTTGAGTTCTTTTTTGAATTCCGCGCCGACTAAATTGCGAATCATCGTGGCATGCGCAACATAGTTTGAACGAACACGAAAGTCCGGATACAACAATCCACATATATGCGGCAATGCATTGTTCGGCAAATCCCTTAGTAGAAACTTGCAAAGAACTTTAGCACCTTTCGAAAGTTGAATTGTGTATTGTTGCGTCGTTCTCTTTATCATGCGTTTCATGTTTTGGGGAGTATCCGCACTCTCCTTGCCCCATACCATTCCGCCAATCTCTGTAAAGATAATATCCACACGGCCATCATACTTATCCATAACCTTTTGAATAGCATCTATATCACCGGAATAATGCGTCGAAAAAGCAGTCATCCTCTTGCCAATACCAAGCTCATACATTGTCTTAAGCCATGGTTTGTAAAAATTCCCCTCAGGCGCGGTGCCTGTGGTACTAGGAGCAATCTTGGCAATGGGATCTTCTTTGCTAATTTCCTTAGCTGCAAGTAAAAATAAATCACAATAATCCTTCATGATTCCTTTTTCATTGCCTTGAAGATGACTTTTTAGTGAGCCCATCCAGAAATTTTTAGCATCGACTTCATTACCTATTTCGTAATTAGCAATTTTACCTTTGTAGCGTGCGGCCATTTCGCGGCAAAATTTTGCCATTGCAGGCATGTATTCTTTCTTAGGCATCATGATCGACTGCGATCGGCGATCGAGCCCTGAACCTTTGCCATCGGAAGCCCACTTGGGTGTCGGCCAGCAAGTTGTCGCAACGATATTTAGGCCATGTTTTTCATATAAATTGACATTGTTGTCAGCTTCTTTCCAATCAAGCGCTACATCAGGGCCTTTTTGGACATTCTGCCAATTTACTTTATGTGTTCGAACCCACGCCATGCCGATCCGTTTCATCAGCATGGCGTCTTTTTCTACGGCAAATAATGGATAGCCGCCATGAGGCTGTACCATGGCACCAAAAGGATTGTTTTTGCCATATTTTGAAAC
>JAESSU010000348.1 GCA_016763955.1 Phycisphaeraceae bacterium
ACGAGTACAGTCTTTTAGATAGCTGCCATCACCATATAAGTGACAGAAATTACAATAAGGATAAGACCCAGCAGCGGTCGGAGCGCCAATAATAATGCAAGTACTGACATTAATTAATTAATGTCTATACAGCTCCTGATACCATGTAAACCACTGTAACTGGACCTGTATCGGGGTTTACGACGGAGAATCCCGTTGCAGTAGGCGATGTTAATAAATGAGGGTAAAGACCTGGTGTTGTAGGAGCTCCCACCAGAGTGAGAGTTGCGTATACTTCTGACCCCGCTGGAAATGGAGTAGAAAAGATAATAGCCGCTATACTTCCTCCTGGTGGTATTCCTATAATAGTACCACAATTATCAGTACTTGCAGCACTTATTGCAGCTCCTCCTATAGCAGGAGGAGCTGCTTGTCTAGAAACTAGATGAGACGATTGACCGGCAGGGTCTCCTAGTAAAACTGATCCCGGTACGCCACTAGATGCGCCAGTTAATACAACAATATCTCCGCCAGTACCACCACCGGGAGAGTTTCCTGCGGCTAATATCAGATCTGCGACTGGTCCACCACCTGTATTATCACCTACTGTAACAGATATAAGCCCCGACGAAGCTCCTGCGTCAGCAGCGTCTCCACTAGATACTACTACATCACCCCCTGCTCCTGTACCACTATTATCACCACCTGATACAAATACAATTCCAGCAATAACGCTACCAGAGTGATCTCCCCCTGAAACTGTGACATCTCCACTTGCAACCGCTGCAGCAGCAGCAGGTGTAGCAACAACTACATCGCCATTAGCTGTAGTTCCTATCCCTCCTGCTAACGACGCTGGACCCCCAACTCCTCCACTCCCATCTCCACCTCTTAACGTTAAGGCCAAGCCAGCTGCAGCGTCTTCTCCACGAACTACATCTCCTCCAGTTACTTCGACGTCTGTCCCACCTGTTGTGTTACCTGATACCAATGTAGCTGCCAAAGTTTCCACAGAAGCAGCTCCTGTGATAGGAACCCACGCCGCTCCGGATGAAACGTAAAAAGCTCCTAAACGGGAATCAAAAATTAAACTCCCCGCTTTTTGAGGTGTAGACAATGAAGATTCTATCGTAACAGTTATTCTACCTTGAAAT
This sequence comes from Phycisphaeraceae bacterium, assembly GCA_016763955.1. GTDB lineage: Bacteria > Planctomycetota > Phycisphaerae > Phycisphaerales > Phycisphaeraceae > UBA7800. The sequence goes on from JAESSU010000348.1 coordinate 1,134, forward strand.
GCTCTAGCAAGTACATCGTTATTTATACCACTAGAAGTAGGATTATCCCCCATTTATTTTAATGCTATTAAAATAAATCTATATAGTTTTTTGCAATTTATTGCAATAAATTGCTCTGCTATAGACTGTTTATAGTTTATGAACCATTTTACATTGGCGTAATATTTTTACTATTTGCCATAACTTAACAAAGAATAAAGTAATCATTCGTTGAATGAATGATTACTTTAGGGGGTAGAAGAAAGAATCTCTATTTTATTTATTTGGTGTGACGAGTTACAGTCTTTTAGATAGCTGCCATCACCATATAAGCGACAGAAATTGCCGCTGAATCAGGATTAGTAATAACAAAGCCAGTTGTCGAAGGAGCTGTTACATAAGGATAAGATCCAGCTGTGGCCGGAGCACCAATAATAGTGAGTATCACATTGACCGGCGCTCCAGTTGGGAATGCCGTGTGGAAAGTAAACGTTGCCGTACCAGCTGCAACCAATGCTGTTACTGTACCACAATTATCAGTACTTGCTGCAGTTAGAGCACCAGCTCCACTAAATACCACACCTGGGGCGACACCTGTAGAAACCAAATGCGCTGTTTGACTAGCACTATCTCCAAGAATCACAGCGCCGGGTAAACCGCCAGTGGTAGTTCCAGTTCTAATATTAATATCCCCGCCATCTGCTGTTCCTGCAGATGCACCCCCAGCAAATATCTCTACATCACCGGGTGCTCCAGTAGCAGCACCCCCACTTGATATTGATACATCTCCACCAGCACCTGAACTGCTGTTACCTCCACCTGCTAGTGTAGCTACCCCAGCAGCAGCAGCGCTAGCTGAAGTTCCAGATGTTATAGTCACATCTCCACCAGCTCCCCCCGCGGTTCCAGAAGCATCTCCACCATTAATAACTACATTTCCACCTGCAGTAGTCCCGGCAGCATTAGTAGCATTACCTGCTGCAACTGTCGTCATTCCTATAGAACCTGCTCCTGCGAATGTGTTATTTCCTGTCCTGAAACCAATTATCCCTGTCGACGCAGCAGTAGCTGAAACTCCACTCTCCATCGCTATACCCCCGCTAACACCTGTAGCGGAAGTGCCGCTAGTTATACTAATAGCTCCACCTGTAGCAACACTAGCTGAACTACCGCTTGTAATAGTTACTGCTCCACCAACTCCAGCTGTCGTACCAGAAGCGTCTCCACCATCAATAATAACAGCTCCACCTGGAGTTGATGTAGCTCCCGCTGCAGTTCCACCTCCTGATATAGTCATATCTCCAACTACTCCAACACCAACGAGGGTATTATCTCCGGATGAAATAGAAACTGCTCCAGAAGATGCAGTACTAACGGAGCTACCACTTGTTACGGTTACCGCTCCTCCAATCCCTGTACTACTATTATCTCCCCCGTCTATAATAATCGCTCCTCCAACCCCGGAACTACTATTAACACCTCCTGATAATGTAGCTGTCCCAGCAGCTGAACCAGTGGTCGATCCACCACTTGTAACAGCCGCATCTCCTCCAACTCCAGATGCAGATCCACCATCTCCAGCAACAATTGAAACATCAGCGCCACTTCCAGATGTTCCTCCGTCTCCAGTGTTAACAGTGAATGAACCACCAGATACTGCGAGCACACCTGGTGCCCCAGTAATCGTAGTACTACCAATTTCATTTAGAGTGACTACTCTTGTAAGGGATCCCGCAACACTTGTTCCAAGGTGGAGTGCCCCCAGAGTAGCACCAGTATTTTGTCCTTGGATAAAACCTCGAATATCTCCATCTACTCTAAAACCATGACTAACAACGGCCGACGCTGTAGCATCTGAATTAACAGATTGTATAGAGTAATTACTACCCGCTCCGCCACCCGCACCAACACTAAAAACATCCAGAGAAGATCCAGTAATTGGTACACCTCCCACACCCGTGTCACTGGCAAGATGAATAATACATGTAGTTCCACTGCCAGTCCCTGCTCCTGCTGTAACAGTGATATTACCACCGTCGCTGTCAGTACCAGTCGCATCACCAGCAGTAATTGTAATTGCTCCTCCTGCTCCTGATGTAGCCCCTCCATCTCCTGATGCCAGAGAAATTAATCCACCATCACCAGTTGTACCGGCATCTCCGCTTATTACCTCCACAGCCCCGCCATCTCCCGAACCAACAGCTGATCCGGCGCTGACTCTAATTGCTCCTCCAACACCAGACCCACCTCCAGCTGAAGCACTACCTCCTGTCAGAGATAATAACCCAACTGGGCCTGCTCCTGCAATACTATTGTCTCCTACAGAAATAGAGACTGCACCCGATGATGATGTACTAGCAGAATCTCCAGATGAAATTGTTACGTCACCTCCTACACCTGCAGTACTAGTTGAATCCCCACCGGAGACTGTTACGCTACCACCTGCGCCTGTACTACTATTCCCTCCTCCTGATATTGAAACAGCTCCTGCGTCTACACTGCCAGTATGATCACCAGTGGAGATCATAACATCTCCACTTGTAACAGTAGTCGCTGCTGAAGGTGTGGCTATAACAACATCTCCAATAGCCGTCGTTCCTGTCCCACCAGTAAGAGAAGCAGCAGCTCCAGCTCCAGCTGATCCGTCACCTCCTCTCAGTGTTAATACGCCACCCGCTACTGCGTCAACTCCTCTTAGTACATCGGTGGCAGTCATCACAGCGTCAGTTCCCCCACTTACATTACCATTACCTAAAACTGCAGCCCAGTCACTACTTGTTGCTACCCCTGTAATAGTAACATCAGAAGCTGCAGTTAATCTTCCATCAGCGTCAACAGTGAATGTACCAACTTCAGTAGCTGAACCATAAGACCCTGGTGTTACAGTAGTAGAAGCCAATTCCGATGGCCCAACAGCTCCGGCGGCTATTCCGGGACTAGGATAAGTCCCACTTAAACTTCCACCAGCTGTATCTCCTTCTCTCATCAAATTAGCGTAATCTGCTAATATGGCAATTGATGTGCTACCGGTAGCAGTTTGCCAGATACCATCTGTGCTTGTAGATATAACAGCTATTGTTACTCCTTGAATGGATCCAGCAACTGTAACATCGGCAGTAAAAACCGTTTGGAAGAAATCTAAGTCTGCCACGGGTGTAGTGTTAATTGTTATAGTTGGAGCGGCAGAACTACTCACTTCGAATAAACCGTTGTTTCCAACTTCGTTAGCCCCAACAATTTGAATTATGTCCCCTGTTACCCATGCTACAGCTCCATCTGTTACAACAGTAGTAGCACTTGCAAAAGCTGCTCCGGCTACTAGTGCTGGAACTCCAATTGCTAAATAATTAACCGCCATACCACCTGGAACTGCCGGTGAAGGCGTCGTTCCATTTCCCATATAAATAAAATTGTCCTCAAGAAGGAAGTCTTGACTATTAATTGTCGTAGTCGTACCGGTCACGCTTAAATTACCCGTGATATTAACATCTCCTCCTGCTGGAACAATTAGATTGATATCCCCGGGAGTTCCACCGGCTGTACTTCCTGATGATATATTTACATCGCCACCGGTCCCAGCGGCAGAATCATCACCACCGTTGATATTAACATCTCCACCTGTGCCACCAGTAGTATTAACTCCTCTTATTACTACATCTGTTTGGCCTACAATTTCATCTCCTGTGGTCATTTCTATATCAGTTCCGCCTGTTATATTCCCGGATGCCAATGTAGTTGCCAAATCTTCCACAGCTCCCGCTCCGGATAGATCGTGATCTGCCCCAGAATTATCGGTAAAGACTAATATATTCGGAGGACCGTCATCTCTACCCATACAACTCCAGTGGTTGTTCCTGTAGGATCAACAGGGTGGTCAGATACTTCTTCATACTGAGTAGCTGTTGGATCTACAACACCTGTTACTTTAATATCCCCCTCAAAATGAGCTACCTTACCAGCAGCGGGTACAGTAGTTCCTACCATAAAAACGCCACCACTTGAAATTCTAGCCCGTTCCACGCCATCTGTCGTGAAAACTATGGTATCTGAGTCTGTATTAGGGTCCGTATCCGTACATATACTAGTGTCCTTATCTGCATCTTCAACGCATCGAATAGGGATGCTAGGATTGCCATTTGTATCAATTGTTATAAACGCTAACCACGATGCACCGTCAGATATATACAATCCGTCTAATCTCGGATCAAATATCACACTTCCCTCTCGTTGAGGTGCAGATAGAGAAGAACCAAGAGGAACAGTTAATCTATTTTGGAACGACCTTGCAAGTAAATCATTATTTATACCGCGAGATGTTACGAAATTACTTGGCGCTGCCATTAAATTATTTAACTTAATAAATAGCAAGATGAAAGATTATTTTTTATTTTGACTAATATTTCTAGAAACATTTATAATTGTGTCAGTGACAGAATAAAGAATTCCTAAGATAAATAAATCTCTCAACTAAACAGATTTCTTATGGTTGATATTTTAATAAATAGATAA
>JAESSU010000349.1 GCA_016763955.1 Phycisphaeraceae bacterium
CCACGCCCCACCGCCACCATGGGTGAAGCGTTTGATCAGCGTGCATGTGAAGTGATGGACGTTAAATATGCTCGAGGCACAAGCTCAGGCACCGGCGCGTTACATGCGGCAATGGTCGCTGTCGGCGTGCAAGCTGGCACCGAAGTCATCTTGCCTGCGCTGGGTTTTGTTGCCACAGCCATGGCAGTGCGAGTCGCTGGCGGCAAGCCTGTGTTTTGCGATATCAATGCATCACTACAAATCGACCCCGCCAAAATCGAAGCCTGCATCACCCCGCAAACCGTGGCTATCGCGCCGACCCATTACATGGGACGTGTTTGCGATATGGACCCGATTCTCGCGGTTGCTAAAAAACATAATCTAAAAGTCGTTGAAGACTGTGCCCAATCACCTGGCGCACAATACAAAGGAAAATATGTTGGCACGATGGGCGACATCGGTTGCTTTAGTATCTCCTGCTACAAAATCATTGGTGGCGGCGAAGGTGGCATGTTCATCACCCACAATGAGCGTCTGTTTGAACGATCCTGTCAGCTAGCTGAAGCGGGCGGTTTGTGGCGTGGTGCAAAGCGATTCCATCAGCCTGATTATGAAGGCCAAATTTTCTGGGGAACCAACTACCGCATGTCCGAACTTGAAGCAGCCATTGACCTAGTGCAAATAGGGAAACTCAATGATGTGGTCGCTCGCTCACGCAAGGTGAGCCAGCGGATTTTGGGCCAACTTAAAACCTATAAAGAAATTCAACCACAAGTGAGCAATGATCCTCAAGGTGATATTGGTTATCTGTTGCGATACTTACCTGCCACGCCAGAGTTAGCTGCCCAATTGACTCAAGCTCTTAGCGCCGAGGGCATTGGTGGTTATGTCCGTCCAGAAAATGCCACGCCGGATTGGCATTTGTACAATGAAATGCTGCCCATCACACTCACTGATAACCATGACAGTTATCAAGCAGGTGCTTGCCCGGTAACGGATCATTGGTTTGGGCGCATGGTTAATATGGGGCTCAAACCGTGGTTAAGCGAAGAAGATTGTGATGCCATTGCAGCGGGGATGAACAAAGTGTTTGATGCATACTGCACAGAAGACTCGAATGCTTCTGCTTGGATATGATGATCCATTATTGATACGCTGATATCTGGATCAGGGTTAAAATATCAACACCCGCAAAATAATTTTTTGCTATTTTACTGGGAGCCTTTGTGATGTGTGAACTTAATTTTTTTGATAGTAACTGTGTTATTGGCAAACAAGTCCGTTGGCAGCCGGGCCAATTAGAATCTGCTGAGCAATTGCTTGCTGAAATGGATCACTACGGGATTGCAGAGTCTATGGTTCTTCATGCGATGGGACGGCAGAATCATCCCATTGATGGTAACCGTGAAGTTTTAAAAGTAACCGCCAATCACCCTCGCTTACATCCTGCATGGACCGCTTTGCCAGCAGGTGTTGTCGATGAACAGCCCGAACCTGAACTCTTTTTAGAACAGATGCGTCAAAACAAAGTTGGCGCATTGTATTTATATCCCAATCAATATAAGTTCACGCTTGATGACTGGTGCATTGATGACCTGCTTGCTCCTTTAGCTGATGCAGGCGTGCCTGTGGTGATTGATCCGGTAGAGAGTACTGGCGGAATTGCATATGGCCAAGATGGAACCGACTGGAATGCGTTGGTGAAACTATGTCGCCGTTTCCCGAATTTGCCAGTGGTGGTTAGTGAAAGGCGGATTCGTCGCAGTCAGCGAACAATGTTTAAAGCATTTGAAGCCTGTGACAATTTACATATTGATATTTCAGCACCATGGCTGCATCGCTGCATTGAATTTATGACAGATAAATTTGGTGCTAAGCGACTCATTTTTGGATCTCACTGGCCGGACTTTGGACAACATATGACGTTAGCGATGTTAGTCCATGCTGAAATTAGCGATGACGACAAACAGCAAATTGCAGGTGACAATTGGCGCAACATGATTAAATGGTGTGAGCCAGAGCATCCCACAGTCACCAAGACGCCCCCCGCTGATGAGTATGTTCGCTTTGGACGCACGGGTGAAAAATTTGAAGACATGCAGTTTGATGATTGTCATGCTCATATTGGTGAAACCTCTGCACACTATTATTTAAACGACACATCCACCGACCAATTAATAAAGCTCATGGACAGCTTTGCGATTAACCAAACTTGCATTTTCAATCTCACCGGTATTTTCTGCCAATCAGAACCCGGCAACGATATTGTGACAGATGCAGTTAAGCGTTACCCAGAACGTATTGTTGGCTTTACTTTAGTCAACCCACATACTGGCCCGGAAGAAATGCTCGCGGAACTTGAGCGTGGTTATGCCAATGGCCATCGTGCAGTCAAACTGCATCCCTCGTATCAGGGTTATCCTGAAAATGGCCCCAACAATATCGACGTCGCCTGCCAATGGGTTCACGATCATCAGCAGCTGATTTTAAACCACTATTGGGGGAACCACGAGAATATGCAACGGCTTGTTGAGACCTACCCCAACGCGCTATTTATCACCGGCCACACCACGACAGACTACGCGGACATTATGAAGAAACATGACAATCTCTATGTTTGTTCCTGTCCGCTACTTGATCCACGTTCGTGTGAGCGTGTGGTAGATGCCATCGGTGCAGATCGATTTATGTTTGGATCGGACATGGTGGACCTGCCTGTTGCGTGGGGCCTAGGGCCGATCCTGTTTGCACATATCAGTCCCAAAGAAAAAGATTTAATCCTCGGCGGGAACTTACGTCGGCTCCTCAAAAAATACAGCCTTGTGACTCAATAACCCCCTCCCCAAAAAATTAAGAGTTAAATTAGAAATATGCCCTAGGCAGAAAATCCATAAGTACTCATCTACGAGTCTTTCAGAAGACTACAGAACGTCAACCTAAATTTTCACATTCAATAACCCTTAAGTATCAAAGTATCTAGACAAGAGAACTATCATGATCGTAGGTATCCCCAGAGAAATAAAGTCCGATGAATACCGTGTATCGATGTTGCCTGTGGGTGTCGAGCAATTAGTCCGTGCCGGACATCGTGTATTAGTCGAAAGTAATGCGGGCATGGGCAGTGGTTATGAAGACCAACAGTATTCCTTAGCCGGTGCAACAATCGTAGACACCCCCGAAGCCGTTTTTGAAAAATCCCAACTAATCGTAAAAGTTAAGGAACCGCTTGAAGCAGAATGGCCACGTCTACGACGGGAGCAGATTCTCTTTACCTATTTTCACTTTGCTGCAAATCGTCAGTTAACTGATGCGTGTATTAATGCAGGTATCACCGCCTTGGCATACGAAACATTAACGGACAAGGATGGACGACTACCATTGCTCACACCAATGAGTGAAGTAGCCGGACGAATGAGTGTCCAAGAAGGCGCAAAGTATCTTGAGAAACCGATGTCAGGCCGGGGAATTCTCCTAGGCGGTGTCCCGGGCGTGGAACCTGCAAACGTACTGATTCTCGGCGGTGGCGTGGTAGGCACTCAAGCAGCAAAGATGGCTGCTGGAATGGGAGCACGCGTTGTCATTGTAGACGTTGACCTTGATCGTCTACGTTACCTTGACGATGTCATGCCTGCGAATGTCGTAACTGCATACAGCGACCCTCATACGATCCGCGAACATGCCCTGAGAGCTGATCTAATCATTGGAGCCGTGTTGATTCCTGGCGGACGTACGCCTGTACTGATCCAACGATCCATGCTCAAAGACATGAAAGACGGTGCCGTGATCGTTGATGTGGGCGTGGACCAAGGCGGTTGCGTTGAAACAACACAGCCCACCACACACGCTAAGCCGACGTACATCATCGATGGTGTCGTGCATTATTGTGTGGCTAACATGCCTGGTGCTGTGAGTCGCACGAGTACGCAAGCTCTATGCCATGCCACTCAACCGTACGTTTTGCGTTTGGCGACTCTTGGCGTTGACGGTTTAATTGATCGCGACCCCTGCTTTAAATCTGCATTAAATATACTTGATGGTAAGTTGATACATCCAGAAGTCGCCACATGGTATGCTCAAGCATAATCGTATAAATAAAATATAAACAGGACTTCATTCTAGCTCTGACACCATTGTAAAAGGCTAGTCTACCTTGAACAGAAACATATCAAATCGTTGGTCTAATTCGTGATCGTCCGCCCACGGCCACGACCCGGTGTCTGCCCAGCGAGTTGAAGGTAGACGGCTGAAAACCGTTCTCTGCTATTAAAGCCACATGCCAATGCGATTTGCTCTATGGACAACTGCGTGCTTGCTAACAATTCACGGGCTAGATCAATGTGTGCCATTTGAATCGCATGCAGGATGCTAGTTCCGATGGCTGCTTCAAAACGCATTTCCAAACTTCTACGTGAAATAGTGACTTGTTGCACCACATCCGACACACGGATCGGTTCGTCAGCATGTTCGTGAATGTACCGAAGAACCGCAGCCACGACTGAGTCATCGGATGCCATCGCATCGGTTGACTGCCTAGCCACCACACCCATAGGGGAAATTCTCTGAACCGTGGGCTCAAGCGTTGGATCAGCCATCAATTGATCAAGTCGCCTAGCTGCTTCAAAACCAATTCGTTCATGTGCCATCTGCACACTGGATAACGTGGGGTAAGCCATTTCGCAAAGCATCGCATCGTCATCAACACCTAGAATCGCCACATCACCGGGGACATTGATATCCAGTTGCCGACAAATTTCCACAAGCACCATTGCCATCGGATCATGACAAGCCAGCACACCTACGGGCTTGGGGAGATTTTTTAACCACTGTCTAAGCTGATCATTTTGATCCGAAACTCGCCAGCCAATTTCACCCACATGACTTTGCACCACTTGGTCTACATACTGATGAACGGGCATTTTTACATGTTCTAAAAAAGCTCTAGCTCGGTCATCACTGGCTTGCATCTTTGACTCACCGCAGTATGCCATATGCTTTAACCCGCGTGCCAACAAATGCTCAGCTGCTAATTGCCCCACCGCTGCGTTATCGGTAATAACGCGATTGCCCCCTGGTGTTGTGATGTTACTACTACAATTGACGACTGGCACACCTAATTTCACAAAGCGATTTTCTATTTTTTCATTCGGTAACGTCGCAATAATGCCATGCGGTTTCCAACGGCGAAGGTCCGTCATAATCGACGCATCAGCTAGCCCCATGTGAAACACCCATGCTCGCAACGGACGGGCATACCGGGTAATCCCACAAAAAATACCGCGTGTGTGTGCATCGGCACGGGGCATTAAAACACCAATGCGACGGAGATGATTCGACATTTACGCAACCTTTCACATTTTACTCGTAAATTATCCATGAGCAAATGGTAAGACTGTACATAATATCGGAAATATTGTGATAAAAACCCTGTCATACCATCCAAATCATCACCTTGGTGAGTAGGCATGAACAACACTACACAAAGTGTTATTTTTTGGTCGTTCTTTTTTGGTCAACGATGGTTCCCAATTACGAACGCACAACAGGACTCGTTCTCTTGAGCACTTGCATCTGACCATAGTTGGGAATAATGGCCTGAACATGCGGATACTTAATGTTTAAGTAATCACGAAAATCCTCGGCATTAGCCAAGTTACCTTCAAACATATCATAGTGGGTAGGAACGACGTAACGTGTTCCCAACGTGCCAGCCAAATCGACGGCTTCTTGATAGGTCATATTGCCCACGATGTTGCGGCGAAGTTTATCTGCATCACGACCATTGATCGGCAACATCATCAGGTCGAACTTTTCCCATTGACGCAACTTGGCGATCAAACCATCATAGAGACAAGTATCACCGCTATGATACACGGTCAAACCACAAGCTTCGATCACGAAACCCAGATAAGGATAATGGCCCGTTTTTTTGTCCTGATCTAGGAATTCGTGAGCGGATGCTAGCGCGGTAATGCGAACGCCGTTGTACTCAATGCTTTGACCGTCATCTATCCCAATGAAGCGTAGCGCATCAATGGATAAATCTTCGATCAACGACTCACGCAATAGCTCAGGCACGATGAACTGAGCATTGGGTGATGCTTGAGAAAGCGTGGGCCAAATCGGGCGGTCAATGTGATCAGCATGGTCGTGCGAACCGAAAATAATATCCGCGTCAAGACACTCGTCAGGTGTAAACAACGGCGGCACAAGACGGGCATCCATCGGGGTCAAAAATGGATCTATGTACAACACCAAACCGGCGATCTTGAGAATAAAACTGTGCTGAGCGAGCCACCAGAAACCCAACTCGTTGTCTGCGAGTTGAGCATTGATGACGTTGTCGATTAACTGTTTGCCGGTGGCATGGATAGTCATGATGGCCAATGCTCCGAAATTTTTCGTTTCAAAAAAGTGACGGATCGTTGCAGTTGATCAAAACCATCAACGCCGTCTTCGATGCTGATCCAACTGTCAAAGCCGACGCTTACCAACTCTGTGAAAATTGCATCGTAGTCATTGAGTCCCTTGCCGATTTCGCCGTGGCTCAGACGGCTGGCGTAACCGATACTGTCCTCCTCCTTACGGAGGTCTTCGATCGTGCCACGGGTTAAATAACGATCCGAAGCGTGCATGGTGACCACGCGATGCTTAACGCGACGGAGCATTTCCAGTGGGTCTTCACCGGCTAACAGTGTGTTGCTCGGATCATAATTGACACCGAAATTCGACAGCTTCGCTTCATCAATCATAGCAAGCAAATCGCAGAAAACATCCATATGCTGAGCGAATTCGGGATACTGCCAGTGATTGTCCTTGTAATGGTTTTCCAGGTTCAACACCACATTACAAGACAAGGCATGATCGTGACAGGCAATGATCGATTCGGCGGCATAGCGTAATCCGTCAGCTCGGTTTACTTCCGGCCGACGTTGGCCCGAAAGCACACGACAGAACCCCGAGCCTAGCGCAGCAGACATTTCAATGTTGCGCTTTTGCAAATCGACCTGTTGTTGACGATACCCAGGATCGGGATGCGTAAAGTCCGGTGAACAGCACAACATCGGAACACACATCCCCAAATCTTCGGTCATCCGTCGATACCGGGGCCAATTCTTGGGGTCCTGTAAATCCAGCAGGCCCGAGTACATTTCCAATCCGGGAATTTCTAATTTCGTGGCCAACTCAATCCATTGATCAAGTGACATATCTCCCGTCACGCACAAGTCGTCTAGGTAAGCTTTGGGGAAGGCTGATATCTGGGGCATGTTTCGTTTCCTTCATGTAAATTTTATGAGCCGCTGGCATATACCCATCGGGTATGATTTTGACCACGTTGAAAACATTTTGGAGGCCTAAAATAAATGGCCACGTACAAAAGCATCCGGACAAGTTCATTGGCCGCTGGCATAATTGAGCGACGGTGATGTAATTTTTAAATCCGCGGCCAGTGAAAGCCTCGGTGTCAGGCCCATTTGCTTCAGATCACTGTGATAAGCCTTCACAGCTTCTTCCGCTAGAATCTCACCATCTGATAAAAGTCGCAGGTACTTGACCATGGTCAGAGGGTGTTCAGCATTTTTGATTTTTCGGCCGTACAATGCAACGCGAGCGCCGTATTTTTTGGCTTCGGTCAGTTGTTTAAATGCGTCATACGTCGTGCCCGACCCGCCACCAAGAATGCCCACGATCAAATCCGAATCAAAGTTGACGAGCTCCTGAATCGCTTGGGGACCAAAGTAGGGAATCTTTAGAAATTTCGGCCAGTGTGGTTTAGCGATTCCTGCCAACGCGCGGATCAGCGAGTCATTCATAAAAACCGGAATCTCTTGGGGCGACAAAGCACAATCCGGCAAGTTAGGTGCAAAGACTTCCAAGAAATAATCAAACTCTTTCTCAGCAGCTTCTTGCCGAAAAGACTTGAAAGCTTCGAGGCTTTGATAGTCCGCATCTAGATCGTTATTAAATGTAAGGGAGTACAACCCAAGGTTAACAGCAGGTGTGCCAGTCGCCGGTGCGGTGAGACTGCCATATTGAGCTTCATGAATATAAGCGGTGGCAAAAGGCCTCGACGGATGATGGCGAAAATCCGAACAGCGGGTGGTCCAAATGTCCGTTGTATCATTGATGCGAACGGCAGGCGCCACATCACTGTTTTCAAACAGCTTTTCCCGATGAGCCAGATCGGACAAAACCGCGTTAGAGGCAAGGAGCATATCGATGTAGCCACTGGACACAATCTCTCGAATCTGCTCCCTGAATTTTGTCATGCTCAAAAAACGCTCCGGGGAACCCGAAGCGACATATTCCTGACCCGGAGCGTCGACCCCCCAGACCATGTCCGCGTCTCTGGCATCGGCCAGAATAAATGCTTTGCTGTTTGAATCCGCACGGATAGCGGCTAATTTTTGTTCCAACTTATTCATCAAAATCCATTCCACTTTGCGTCATTCCAGACACGTAAACGATTCTTCGGTCCAATTCTTCAAAAACTGTACAAGCTGCTGACGATCCGCACTCACTGCATGGCGGACGTAATGTCCTGAGCTGGCACAACCAAGCATCAGGCGTTCTCGCATCGACAAGTCCAAGAGCAATCCCGCTAAATAACCTGCATTAAACCGGTCGCCGGCTCCGACGCTTTTCTTGGGGGTCGAGCAATACGGGCCGTCCACGGTTATCGCCTGATCCGCACAGACACCGGTGGCAGATTTAACGAGGTGGATTCCGACTTCACTAATGTGCGTCTGTTGACGAATTGCCTGGGCGAGTGTCTGAAGCGATGATGACGAATCATCTGCCGGCGCAAGGTCGAGTACCCCGGCGATTTGGTTGGCTTCACTGCCATTTAGGCTCAGCGTGACGCGCCCGAACTTTTCAAATTCAGTCAACACATCAAGCATCGATAACATATCTTCCTGCGTTCGAGAAACAGGGTCTGCAAGATCAAAAAACAGATGCGGCCGATGCGACAAACCAGAAAGCACCTCCTTGCACAAACGCTGCCAGCAATCAGTCATAAACGGATAGAACGCCCAACTGGTCAAAGCAATCCCATCGGCCTTTTGACAGGCTCTCGGGAATACACCCTGGGCTAACATGTCGTTGAAATACTCGAGCGTGAATTGGGCAAACGGGCGGGTGACACTGAACATCAACTTGCCATCGTTAAATTCAAAAACACACGTTCGACCAAAATCCATCGCCAGAGGTTCGACGGTATGGCATCTAAAAAGCATTGACGAAAAAGCAGGATGAGCCGGACGTCCGACATTCGCAAACAAGTCCAGTTCAAAGTCCATACTGGCAAGGCCATCACCGAGATTGATCGCGCAGCCGCCGAAGGATGTTTCCTGAGGCACGATTTCCCGCAACCCACTTAGACCCGCCATGGATAGGGACCAATCTCCGAAATCCGAAATGGTCGGCATCCACGTTGCCTGCTGAGGACCGGTTCGCTGTCCAACGATACGGAAGGTTTCGTCCACAAATGCATCAAAACCAGACACCACACGCCGTTTGGGCACCACAGCCAAGGCGGCCGTAATGTTTTGGACGCATCGTTGATCATCAGGTTTTTGCGATTTTGACATCATCAGATTCCATACCCAATTGCGACACAGACCCTCGAAATAACCAACCCAATAACCAACGAACCAACCGACCGACGCGTGAGCTACCCGGGCTACATATTATCGATTATATATAATTTATCATTGAAGTCAAACACCGCCACGCATCACGCACCGGCTCATGTTAAACCGATCAAA
>JAESSU010000350.1 GCA_016763955.1 Phycisphaeraceae bacterium
CGTTTGGATGATCGCAAGGAAAAATGCCTGCCTACATCGAACGCTTCGGCTACAAGATTCAGATCATGGTGCGTATGCAACTAAAGGGCACGTTGTTTGACTCGGTCAATGTTTGTTATATGGCTGATGAACGCGATGAAGAAATTTGGTCCATCCGAACCACCGAACGCCCGCAGCATCTTCGGAAAATAGTCAAGTACCGAATCTCCGATAGGCAAAAGCTCAAATTTGATGTGCAGGAAGTGCCCATTGATTTACAAAACTCATGGGTGGAAACGGGCTTGCTCTCAAACAAAAAAATCCAACTCACACGCTCTGATCCTTCCAGCAATAAACACTATGAATGGGATGTCCCCAATAAAGCATATTTGTCACAGGCTGATTTGTATCTCTTGCCTTTGATATTGCAAGACCAGCCCGATGGGCAGTGGGGCTTTTATGCCTATCATCCTAACAGTGGCAAGATTTCGTTTCGTACCGAACGTTTGGAACATAAATCCAATGGCAACTATCTGATCTATTCACGCCTTGCACCTGAAGATATTCAAGAGCAGGTCACCGAATATGATCATAAAGGTAAAATAGTCCTCCGCATTCTAGCTGGCGGACGAAAACTCATCCCTGCTGCGCGGCGACAAATCGAAGCCCGCTGGCCACAGTTTGTGAAGTAAATTCAGGTGGATTTAATTTCGAGTTGTAACGCTTCGCTGTCAATAATCCGAACATCAGCAACATGGGCCACCGCTTTTTAAACGCCATCAAGCAACGTCTCGAGTCCGAAAATAAACCATCGAAAGCCGGAGTTCTTGGTGAGTCGTGAAGACGAAAAAGTGAAGACGAAGGCTTGAAGAGGACAAGATGGTTCTTGGCACCTTTAGCCCCTTAGGACGAAGCGGATCGGTCAAGGGCAGTTGGCGTGTCAAATGACCTTGGTGCATGATCCGTCCGTGGCTATGATGTAACATGACAAGGTCTCCTTTTACGATGGGATTTGGGTAACACTATCCTCATTGGCTCAAGGCAGGCTTTGTCTTTTATCTTTCAGAATTAAAAATACTTAGGAATTTAGGAAGTGTCATTCATGTCTGATACCATTAATAAAATCGATGCAAAAGACAAAACATTGTCTGATATTCTTACCAAGAAATACACAGTGGATTTCTTTCAACGTGAATACAGTTGGAAAAAAGAGCATATCGAACAACTTGTCATCGATTTAACATCGTCATTTATGGATAACTACGAAGAAGGTCACACTAGAGCTGACGGCGGAAAATATGAAATTTATTATCTGGGACCATTCGTTATTCGTGAGAACAATGTTTCAAGAAGCATTATTGATGGTCAACAAAGATTAACTTCAATATCGTTATTCTTTATTTTCCTTAACAATCTCTTGAAAGAGCAGGGTGTTAATGAAAACCTTGATGCACTCGTTTTTTCAGACTATAGAGGGAAAAAAACATTCAATATCGAAGTTGAAGAAAGAACCGATTGTTTTAATGACTTGTACGAAAAAGGTGATCACACCCCCAAAGCCGATGCCGACGAGTCTACTAAAAACATGCTGGATCGTTACCATGATATTGAATCAACCTTTCCAGACGAGATATGTGGCGAAAAACTTTTGATTTTCCTAGACTGGTTCAGACACAATGTCATTATGGTTGAAATCGTCGCATATTCCGACAAAAAAGCCTATGAAATTTTTGAAAGCATGAATGACCGAGGATTGAATCTCACTCCCACTGAAATGCTCAAGGGATACTTACTTTCAAAGATTACTAATCCACAGTCAAGAAATAAAGCCAATGAAAAATGGAAGAACATGATTCAATCTCTTCATGACTATGAGAAGCATGAAGATCAAAGATTCATTCAAGCTTGGCTTCGTGCTCAATACGCCGAAACAATCAGACAAGCACGAGCTGGTGCAGCAAATGAAGACTTTGAAATCATCTCCAGAAAGTTTCATGTCTGGGTCAGGGACAATCTTGACAAGATTCAAGGTGGCTTAAAATCAGACGCTGACTTCGAGAATTTTATTTTCAATAAAATCGACTTCTTCTACAAGGCATACAAGCGAATTCTTGAAGCAGAACGAACCTTATCCAAAGAGCTTGAATATGTGTTTTATACCAAACGCTGGGGCGTAGCGTCGTCACTGAGTTATCCGTTGATGCTTGCCCCCCTTAAAACCACTGATTCACAAGAAATTCAATCTCAAAAAATCAATCTTGTCGCAAGATACATCGAGTCATTTGCTGTTAGAAGATCAATCAATCGTCACACGTTCTCAGCCAATGCGATTCGTTATACGATGTACATGCTGATCAAAGAAATCCGGCATTTAGACCTTGATTCACTCCGACAAATATTGAAAAACCGTTTGGCACAATCAGAAGACAAATTTGAAGTTGTTGATAATTTTAAACTTCACAAAAAGAATAGACGTTTTGTGACTTATTTATTGTCACGAATCACAGGATTTATTGAGGAAAAATCCGGTAGTAGTTCAGATTTTCGAACCTTTTTTGCGCCAGCCAAAGGCCGTCCCTTTCAGATTGAGCACATATGGGCAGACCACTTTGATCAGCATACCGATGAGTTCGAACATGAATCAGAATTCAAAGAGTTTAGAGACAAAATTGGTGGATTAATTTTATTGCCCCAAGGACCTAATCAGTCATATGGCGACTTGGGATACAAGGACAAGCATGTTCACTATGTCAAAGAAAATATTCTAGCCAAATCACTATGTGATATTTCATATCGAAACAACCCCAATTTTACACGCATGTGTGAATATTACCAGCTTCCTTTCAAATCACATTCTGAGTTTAAAAAACAAGATTTTGACCAGAGAGCTGAAATCTACATGCAGATATGCGATATAATTTGGCCAGAACAACTTCCAACAGGAGATCAGGATGGGTGTTCAAACTAAAGAACTTGGAGGCTGATAAGATGGGCGAATAAGGTCTAATGAAACCTTATTCTTTGCCCCCTGACGATTCGTTTAACTACGCCATCTGCCAGACAGTATTCCCGCTACGCTTTAGGTGTAGCTGCCATAGCGATCCAGTAATTCAATGACAAAGCGGTACGTCTCAAGGCTCACGCCCGGCGGGACTGAGTGATCGGAGTGATAGATGTAGCCTTTGTGGGTCATGCCTGCTTCGAGTTTACTACGCACTTCAGATTCGATCTGCTGGCGGTCATTGGTACACAGCACCATGGCATTAATGTTGCCAAAGAAGGTGAACTGCTTGCCATGTGTCGGGGCAAGGCGACGGATATCCATGTCGGCCTTGGCTTCTAAGGGTTGCAGACAATCAAAGCCTGCTTCATGGTAGAGATCGAGTACGCCATTGATATTGCCATCGGTGTGGAAGATGAATTTACAGTCGTGTGCATGTGCCCAGTCTGCGAGTCGTTTGTGATCTGGCCAGAATAATTCTTTATACATCTTTGGACTGCACATCGTGGCATGGTTGTATGCCATATCACCATAGACCCATAAGCCATCAGGTTTGATATCTAATGCGATGTATTGATCGAGCCCGCGGATCACAGCGTCAGTGTAGACTCGGCTGATCTGGATGATCCAGTCGGGGTCTTCAGCCATGGTCATCAAAGAACCGACATCACCTAAAAGTTTGCGAAGCGCTTCGATACTTTCGAGCCCGGTGAGGAAGCACCACTTGCCCGCTGCACGTGCTGCTGCATAACATTGTCGCTCCTTATCAGCATCAAGTGACAGTGAGAAATTCTGGTAGATAGGTAGATAGGTTTTCTCCCAGACTTGCCGAGTCTCACAGCCAAAGGCAATATGTTCAGGCGTGCCAGTTTGTTGTTTCCAGTAGCGAACGGTTGAGCCCCATATGTCAATGTAGGTGCAGGTCTTTTCGTCTTCCTTGATAAGTTCGTGACGCGGCGGGAATGGGGCTGGCCAACTGCCACCCACGTTTAGCATGTCGCCACCGAGTAAGTCCAAAGCTGTTGATGTGTCACCCGTTAGACCTTCTGTTTGCCAACGGGCGATTGTTTCATTCCAGTAGGTATCATGCCTTGGGATACGATCATGATCTTGGTGGTTCATTGCACGGTTGACACGCTCTTGTGAAGTGAGGGGTGTGGTTGACATGCTGGTTCCTGTGAGAGAATGGTTTGAATCGTCAAACGCGCTGTCATGCGGTTTTACTTTTAAGCTTGTTAACTAGATTACATTATGAAACCAGCATTGAAATGGATATAAACAGCTAATACATATCTAAAAACACTTTCTCGTTGTAGCGTGTCGGGGGCTGACATGACGCCAGTATTTTTCAGTATTGAATTGGGCGTCTGACACCCTGTCCACACCGAAACTTGGCGCAGCCTTGGCATGCTCAGCAGGCGTTGTTCCCGGAGTGCCCAATGCCCTGAGAAGGTTCAGGAACTTTAGGGTTGATTTTTATTAGGGTGAACAAGGTCTCGTCGTATGGACGGACTTATGCAACGGACTTGTGTGTTGCGTCTTGATCGTCGACATCATCGTCGCTGATTAACTGATGCGTGCCGTTGTACGAATTCGCCATGATGACACGATCGCGTCCTTGTTCTTTGGCGAGATACAGTAGCTCGTCAGCTTTTTGAATTAATGCACTGGTGTTGGTTCCCTGATCGGGGAATATTGCCACACCCACTGAAATCGTCAGTTTGCCAAGGGGTTTTTGCTCGTGATGCAGATCAAGTCGACGAATGGATTCGCAGAGTTTTTCTGCAATGCGAGCCGCATCTGCCGCTGAAATATCCGGGCATACAAGACAGAACTCTTCGCCACCATACCGGCAAGCTGTGTCTTCAACGCGCAAGTTGTGTTTTAGTTCGCTGGCAATATTGCTCAACACGATGTCGCCGACTTTGTGGCCGAATGTATCGTTGAAGCGTTTGAAGTGATCGACATCGACCATCATCACTGCCATAGCTGATTGTTTCCGATCAGATCGGCTGACTATTTGTTCCAACGCTTCGAGCATATATCGGCGGTTGTACAAACTTGTCAGTGGA
>JAESSU010000351.1 GCA_016763955.1 Phycisphaeraceae bacterium
GCCGTCAGAATGTTCAATGTCATCACCAGATGGAGCAGCAGAATCGATGTATTGCAGGTGCTCCAGAAACTTCGGGGCGAGGGAGATCAATTTAATATTTGCGAGTTCTTCTTCCTCGCTTACGCTTTCAGCATGTTCCATTCGCATGGTGTATTCTGGCCGGTTGTCATTGCATGCAATACTGAACCAGAGCCCGTAAGGGTCATATATCCACGGCCCAGGCGTGTGCTGATTAATCGTTTGTGTTAATTCGCCAGTCATGGTTTTTTCCCTCTGTCTGTCTATCGTTATTTTTAAAAAAGCATGGTTTTAGTTGTGTCGTGTTGAATAGGTTTTCTTAACTAAAACCCTGCTTGGGGTTGATTCGCTTAAAAAATGGGCGGGCCGGCTTTGGAAACGGGGGAGAATCCTAGGCCGACCCTGCCCTTCCGGGGGATCGGGTTAGCTGGGGTTAGCCGGATTTATTTCGGGATTGGAGTTCTTCGCGGATTTGGCCAGCGTCAGTTTTGGAGAACATTCGGATAATGCCAACCCTGTCCTTTGCGATGATGCCAAGCTTATTTATGACATAATTGATTTGGTGGGGTTCAACGCTTAAATCTCTGGCAAGGCTTCCGATTGTGATGAACTGTGGCTGCTGCATGGTCTACCTCACTGTTTAATGGCTTAATAAAAGTCATTTGTTCTGCTGTGTTGAGTACACAATAAACCCTCTTTTTGTTTTGTCAATACCTAGTTTTGTTTTATAGATACCTAGTTTTGTTATCTCTAACTGTAACAAAGGTTTACAAATAATAAATTTTTTGGGATCATACAGATATGGCCAAAGGCGCAATCAAAACAATTCACATTTCAGACGAAGCCAAGGAATTGGTTGACTTAATGAATGACCGATTCGGCATTGACCGCAAGTTAATTGTGGATCGTGCATTGTTTTGGCTAGGGAATCAGCCCGAGGAAGTCCAAGCAGCTATCTTAATGTCCGTTTCTCAATCCATGCAGGCCGACTTTGCTCAATTCGCCCTACAGCGTCTAACAGACCAGCAAGCCACACAGCAGGCCACTGTCACCCCTGAACAGCCCGGCGGCAAATTAAAATACGCCGGCAAGCCCAAAGCTCAATACCACGGTACGCCTAGGAACCCTAAAAAATAACTGGAGACCGGGGATGAAATTTCTACTCAAATGCAAAGACCCTAAAACTAGCGATGAGTTTAGAATCGTGGTGTCTACATTGAACCAAGCCGATGCAGAAGCACGCCTAAAAAAACGGGGTTTTGAAGTTATATCCAGTTGGGAAATTACACCACCAACTTATTATTTGACTAAAGGTACAGCTGTAGTCATGTGCTTTTTCGGGACTATAGGATTTTTCCTTGCACCCTTCATCGCCATGATATCGTCAGCTGAAGCCGGCTCTAGGGGCATAGAAAACACAACCTCAGTGGCCCCCTATTGGATCGGTTCAATCATCATGTTGGGGTTTGGATTGCTTGCGGGGCTATTAATCGACATCGCTCATCACCTCTGGCACCTACAACACCGTGATGGCGACCGGGAGTAATCAGACATGAAATTTCGAATCACTGGCGCACATAAAGACACTGGCGAACCTGCAACCCTTGAACTTGAGGCTGACAATCAAGATGCTGCCGAGTCGCAGGCATTTGACCAGGGCATCCTGATATCTAACACGGTTAAACTTGAGCCGCCCCTAGTCCCCAAAGAAATGCGAATTCCTTTAATTGGATTAACAGGGACGGTTTTATTTTGCTTTATTGTCGCAGTAACCATGCTGCCTAAATCACAACCTCAGCCGAAACATCAATCCGTTCCTACGGCCTCACAACCTGAGATAGATTATTCCAATCACCCACTGGCAGAGTTCAGTCCTGACATCATTGATTTGGTATATAACGGCACCTTTAATGATTGGCTTGGATTGGGAACCCAACAAAAAGAATTGCTTTCCGCGGCATTCTCAAAACACTTTAGCACGAAAAATTTGAACCATTCAGCATCAACCATGTTGAATTGTTTGGAAAACTCGATCAACCAAGATGATCCAAAAGTTTATGAGTACACTAAAAAATCAAAAATGATTTCTATGCTTGCAATGACTTTGTTGGTTTTTAAAAATCTTACAAGATCCCCGATGGATAAGATCATGAACCGCTTGGAGTCAGCAGTTATTTATGATTTAGGGATGACACCTAATACTTTCAGAGAAAAACTCAACCAATCATTCACACGTGAGTTCACATGGAAGCTTCATCCTGAATCAACAGACAAGTGGCAACGGATGGTCGGCGTGTATAAACAAACACCAAGTATCAAAGTGAATTACATCGCAAGAAATCAAGCTGTTTACGCCGTTGAATTACGTACAACTGTTCCCGACAGATTGAACGCAACAGACGAAGATTTTGGGGCGGAAATCGCTTCGCTTGACGCAATGGCCGTCCAAACTTTTCCACTAAAAAGTTCAATGAAATGGATCGTTAAATCATTCATTGATAAAAAAGGTGATGAAATAAAAAATGGAATTTCAAGTAGCCAGTATGGCTATAAAATTGACTTCTCAATGGTGATTGCAGACAGCGAAGTTAGATACTACCTTCTAATCACCCGTGAAAAGCCTTGGTGATCTCTACAACCGGGAGTAATCAGACATGAAATTTCGAATCACCGACATCAGCAAGACCACAAGCGGGGCCATAAGCAAGCCCGGCATCCTCACAAGCATAGCCGTTTGGATGTCGTTATCGGAGACATGGGCACATCTAACACACATCGGGGTTTGGGTAGGTAAAAGGGTAACACCGGGTAGGTTTAATTCTGTTTTCTAGAAAAATCACCCTAGATCAAACGTTCTTAGCTCAATTACTTGATGATCCTAAAAATAGTTCGTATTTATTATTAAAGAAGATTGACTTTGAAAATAACTGAGATATACTTATATCAGATGAGCCAATGAGGCTAGCAAGAAAAACACAAAGCCGGAGCAAGATGATGACCAGAAAGCAAAAAATAATCGAACAGTTAATGCAAAAAAGCATCTACTCCCCTAAAAACAAGACGCTGCGTTTAGCCGCGAAAGAACTTGAAATAAGCAACGAAGACTTAGCAGCTGCTTGTGTTTTTGAAAAAAACAAGCGTTCTGAAGCGTGCCAAGCCCAAGAGCTTGAATGGCAAGCAACCCCAGAATATAAAGTTAAAGCATCTGCTCGTGCTGCTGTAGAAGCTAAAGAGCAAGAGGCTGTTCGCAACTTCGAGGCAACACGTCGGGGGGCTCAATCAGAACTTCGTAAGCTTGGATACAGGCGTGAAAAAACGACAGAATCAGGCTCATCATATTATTGGAACGTTACAAAACTAGGGGTTCGAGTGACTATCCGCGTGACTGATCACGGCGTGCCAATGACAGACGCGCGAGAAGCAGCAAGCAATGCAGGCTACCACACATGGGCGGATGGCGAAGACACCATTATGCTCGGCGAGTACACGCCATCAACAGTGCGTGATGCAGTTCGCAGCCTCGTAGAATCAATTGAAGATCAACCTATCGTAATGGTTTTATAAAATATAAAGGCAAAATCATGACACTAGGATACACACGCACACTACCACGCTGGCTCATTGATGACACCACCGGCATAGCTGATGGCCGCGTCTTTGCCGTCCACACACAAGAGCCACATTGTATTGGCGAGCTGCTGCCCGCCAGCGAAGTAGAGCCAAGCGATATCAGCATGGGCGAGCTGCCAGAGGGTCAAGTACTGTGCCATGTTAATTGGCAAGACACGCCGGACACAGCCACGATGGTGGACATGGCGAACGACCTTGTTTTGGCAATGACACATCACCAAGGGGTGCGCGATGCAGATTGATTGGACTAAAATTTCAGATTTGAAATTTCGTAAAACCACAAACGTGGCATTGGCTGCTAATTTGGGGACACATGTTCAAAACGTCCGCAATGAGCGGCTGCGTCGGCTTGCTGCTGACCGCAATGTCAAAGGCCCAGATGGTCGCAAAGGCGGCAATAACACGCCGCTTTCAGCAATCGAGCGGACAGTTCAGCTTCCTCGTCTGGATGTGCCCGAGAGTATGCGGCAGGCGGTGGTGATGCTGGCGAAACAAGACGGTGTGGCAAAAGCTCAAATAAGACGGGATGCTTTAGCAGCGCATATTAAAACGCATTTAAACAATCATCAAAGTGTCAACAAACGCCGTTCGAAGGATTTTTAGAGAGAGGGTTTCGCATCTCTCTTAAAAGTGAATCATGGCAGCCCAATGGCTCAGGTGGTTTAGAAGAACTAAAAGACAAGTTTTTAATCGCGGCATTTAATGCTTGGTGGGACCGGTTCCGATTGCCTTTAACTTCCGGGGGCCGGGGGCGGGGGATTTTTACTTCTAGGCATCTTAGGGCATCCGATTCACCGCCTTGTTTGGTGATGCAATTTAAAAACTGCAAGCAGGCTGAGGCAAAGTGATCGCAAGATGTTTCTTCATCTATTGGATTGCCAAAATGATGCACCCATGCGTGCCAGTATTCATGGAGGAGGACACTTTGCCGGCGGCTCGTGGGAACTGAGATATCTAAATGAAATTCTTGGTTTTCAAAACAGACCCCCCCCGCAAGCGGTTGATTGTTTTGCGGATGTGTTAGATTAAAAATCAAGTACACACGATAGCGATGCGGTCCAACTAATAATTCCACTGGCTTCCCCTTTTTTCACATAATTGCCCTAACGCAAACATCGGACCATGAGGCTATAAACATACCCTTGAACAAGCCGAAAACAAAGGTTTTTTTACATGCAGTCTCGATTAGTGAGACTGGAAAATAGTGATCGAGATTAATAACTGGTTGATTGAATTGGTTAGCCGGCAGTCATTCGCTTAATTATGTAATTTGTTAAAGTGACCGACCAAATTTCCGTTTTGATTAGCGTGCGGGTGGTCTCATCAAAAGATAAATCAACACGCTTGATGATCCAGTTTGGTGATGAGTACCAAATAAAAAATAACGAATTGCCACGCATATAATAAGCTTGCGGCCTGTAATACGATGTTTCCACAAATCCTTGGTCATCTGCATAGACGATGTATGCACTGCCGTTGATCGCGGATCTAATATAAATAAACACATAACCATTGCCCAATGGGTATGCACCACCTGCACAATAAGTTTGATGCCTTAATGAGAGTGATAAATGCACCGTCGTAAACGTGAGGACTCGAGTTACTAAATCAATCACGCCATAGCCAACCCGAGAGACTAAATAATCACTCGTGGTACTTGTCATAGATTCATTCCAGGCGAACAGGAATGTTTGTGTTGCAGGGTTTGGGAAAAAAGGAGATCGAAACGCATAACTAAATGAAAAATACGACCCCACTAAAATTGTAGCTAAGGCTGTTAAAGGATAAGTTGCAAAAGACTGCACATAAATTGAATTATCAAAAGTGTAAATTTCTTTGTTGCCAGCATCGCCAATTCTAAAGCCGGCATAAGCATCTCGCTCTACACCATTTCGTGAATATATTTTATACCCATAAGAAACATCCCCATTGCTTAGAATCACAGGTTCGACTGATGAGATATTGCCAACAACGCCACTTGATTCCCATACATCTGCGGTGATCCACCAATTAAGATGACCATTGATCGACACATCAGCTAACACGCCAATTGTTTGTATCACACCCGCAACATCAACCGCCATTGCGAACACAACATAAGCATTCATTTGATTGCCCATGGTAATTGAACCATCAACAAACCTACCAATCACCGTCCCGCCATAACTATCCGCGATGGCTTGTTGGGCCTTCATTAAATTGATGGCTCGAGCCAATACCCCTGTTTCAATATCATGCAAATTGATCAATCCAAATTGTTGATTAATGGTTTCAAAGTAAAAATAGCCCACATAAGGCGGACGGCCTGCCATGCGGACACCTAAGGGTGATCGCCCCATTGCAATTGCCAAATCGGATCGGCCTATGTTGATTCCTAATGACATAATAAA
>JAESSU010000352.1 GCA_016763955.1 Phycisphaeraceae bacterium
ATCACTGCTATTCACACCACCGCCGATGCTGGCTAGGCCATCTAGGCCATTGTTGTCATACAGCCATGTATTATCAAAACCAAGTGCTTGAGCGTAGATGGTGTAGATATTACGAATGATATTGTCGGTCAAGGTTTCATTGTGGTCTGCATTATTGAGCAGGGAAGCAAATGTGTCTTCAATATTAAATGCATCAATACTGATAGGGTCTATTGCGTTCCCAAAACCATCGGTAAATTCTGTTGCTGTCCCACCCTCAAAGTTCAGGTAGACCAACTGTTTGGCAGCATTCTGAGTTGTTCCAGGCTGATAACCAATTATTTCGTCAATTGGATCACCAAAGGAATCAACGGGGATATCGATGTTCGATGCAAAGTCCGTGAGTTCCACAAGTAACTCAAATTCAGAGTTGATCGCAAAGTCAAAACCAAAGGATACAGAGTCTACAACCAAGAAGTAGGTGCCATCTTCAGGCAGTTGCAAAGCTTGGAAGTTGGTTTGCGTGAATGTGTCATTGTTACTGTCATATCCAAACTGTGTATTTTCATAGTTGGCAACGAGTTCGAATGTGTCATCACCGATATTGGCTGTGCCTTGATCATCTTGTTTAAACAGGCCGATGACTGCTTGGTCAAAGCCGGAGTAGCTATAGCTAAAGAATTGATCTGCACTGGCTTCGAATGCAAAAATATTTGCACCAGCGGTGTTAATCGGGCCAGTCCAAAGCGCTTCGGTATTGGCTTCTAGGTCTTGAAGATCAAGCAACGCAGTGATGAATTCACCATTTTCGATAAAGCCGCTTTGAGTAATTGTTTCGTAGATACCGCCCGCAAAGCCATCGGAATCACCATCAATCACCGTGCCTGCAATGTCATCCACTACACCATTGGTTGTATCCACTACACCGTCTTGATTAAAATCACTTAAGGCAGAGCGTGAGTGAGCACCTGTATCACTGCCAGTTGAGCCTGAGCGGTCAAGCAAGGCCGCATGACCATCAGACCCATCGGAAATGGTGATGCGGGTTAATGGGCTAAAGCCATCAAACGCCGTACTCTTAAGTCTCACAACACCCACGAGGTTGCCCACGCTGTTGGTACGAGTGAGATATTCAAACTCAACATTGTTTAAGATCGTAGTGCTTGTGGAGTAGTCATACAGCGTGATTGAGCCTGCCACATCAAAGCCCGATCCAATGGTGATTGCGTTGTCCCCATCACCGTCAGACGAAAGTGAAATGCTGTTGGCATTAAGTTCTTCATTGAAGACGATTTCAATCACCGAGTCAGAAACCTGAGTTGTGGAGACGACTTGTGGGCCGCCGGGACGGTCATTGTAAGTGCTCAGATGGATGACATTGTTTTGTGTGCCATTGATTAGCTGAGGCACACTGTCGGTTGCAACAATCAAGTTGTACTGACCGTTGTTTGGATCGGTGTTACTTGCCTTAGTCACGGTGACGTTGTCAATGGAGCTCGGTAGGATGCCCCCCGATTCCACGGAGATGAAGGTGCTTTGGCCGTTGACGATTTCTGTGTGATCATCAAAGAAGAACGCATTGATTTGGCCTGGTGTGACTTGACCACGTCCAGCAGCGGGCAAGACACCTGCTGCTAAGACGGTGTCCACCATGGTGTTGATCGTCGCATTGGTCAGCGAGCCGCCGGTGATCATATCATCGCCGGTATTAAGCTTGCCATCAGCACCCAACCAAGAACCATAAAGTAAGTAGGAATCAGAAACGGTTCCTGTGATATTCAGGTTTGTTCCACCTAATGCGACATTGAAGATTGCCGAGTCGATATCGGTGAAGGTTGCATTAGCTACTGTTCCAAAGATCGAGATTGTTCCTTGATGCGTGCCAGTTGCGTTAATTGAGCCGACATCACCGTTAATTTGGATCATTGAGTTGGCACGGGTGCCTCCGGTTAATGTGAGTAAGGAGGTGTCGCCGTCAATGACGATATGAGCATTGTCCCCAAGTGTCTGAGCTGATGTAAAGTTGATTGCGGTGTTACTTTGGAAGTGGCCATCGAATGAATTATATGCTGTGAACTGATTGATGTTATGGTCCACAATGATATTGGAATTCGAGCTGGCCCCCTCGTGGATTTGTAGGATATTAGAACGTCCCACATGGATCGTACCATCTGAATCACCGAACAGTATTGTTTGATAGTTGTAGTCATGCGTGTCAATGATGGCATCTGTGCCAAAGGTTTCAGGCAACCCACTATTGTTCCCAAGATTGAAGAAATTGAGATCTTCACTGACGACTGATCCATTAAAATCGGAACTGATCACAGAGATATTATTGATGAGGTTGTTAGCTGCAATGGTGCCATCGAAATCACCACGAATATTAAATATTTCATAGACACGGTCATCGTTACTGGTGTTGGTGACGATACGGCCTGAGAAAGATTGTGTATGCGGTGTGGTTGTGTAGTTAGGTGCGGTAATATCACCGTAGGAAATACGTCGAGCATTGATACCACCGAGTTGTTCCATGGTGGTGCCTAAGAAGGTGATTGCCTGCCCCTCAGAAAGACCTATTAAGTCCCCTGATGTGTTGTATTCCAAGTCAGTGACCGTGGAGGCAACTGAGCCTGATTCGGTCATTGCTGTCACCGTCGCGTTATCCGTGTTGATACTCACCAGACGACGCATTGTTGAATCAATACCAATGAGCTTGCTGTTAACAGAGTCATAAGTAATGCTGCTGATTTGGACCAGCGTGCCATGTGTATCTGTGAGTTGACCAAGATCGGTTAGTGCATTGGCACCGTTAATCATCCATAGATGAGGGGTCTGGCCGGTGGTGACGAGGTAGGTGGTATTAGTATCTACAACGGTCAGGCTTGAGCCGAATTGATTATCACCAAGTAGTAGTGATAGGGTTTGGTTGAATTCAAAGGATGCGGCGTTGAGATTGATTTCACCAAGTATTGATGTGAGGCTGCCTGCGGTGGCACTTTGGAATAGTGAGGCATTGGTTCCGGGGACGGTGTAACCAAATGCAATTTCGTTGCCACTGACAATGCCCATCGCAAAGGTGTCAATGTCGTCATTCCCTGCACTCGCTGCGGTGGCTAAAGTGAAGTTGTATTCATACGTCACGCCGCTGTCAGGAGTCGTGATTGCGGTGGTGAACAAGGTTGTATCAATCCCACTGTTCTTGCCTTGGAGGATCAGATTGCCCGCTGCATCAAAGCCAATACCGTCAATGGTCAGGGTGCTGGTGGCCAGATCGATTCCAGTGCTTGTCGCATCCTTTGTGACTTCGACGGCAGTCGCGCCAGTTGCAGTGAAACGATAAAGATGATTTTCGTTGGCAACTGTGTCTCGTGTCACGACATAGAAGTTGCCATCCACTGCATTGTAAGCAAAGCCCGCAAGTGTTGAAGTCGCAGGAGCACTTATGCCTGTGAGGGTCTTGCGAGCAAGGACCGCAGAAGTGGGGCTATGAGCGGTGAGATAATCATCTGTACCTTCAAGTTCTGCCTTGTCAATTTGCATCAGGACATAACTGCTTGCAGTCGCAAAGCCATTGCTGTTACTAATTATTAGCAGGTCATCATTTGCATCAAAGGCAAGCTGGAGAATGGTGCCATCGTAGTTAAAGCCCAGTACGTCACGGATAATACCTAAGGTATTAATGTTGACTGTGACAGGATCGATTTGCACGATGGTATCAGTTGTGCCTGAGGAGTCGATCGCAAAGACACGGCCTTGGCTGTTGACGGTCAAACCCGAGAGATTTGTTGTGTCAATGTTGGTTGCAACTTCATTGCTAGGCAAGAAACTGTTGTCCGTCGCCATGGCAATGAGACTACCACCTGCGTCTTATTCCAAACCCGTGAGATTCGCAACATCGCTGGCATAGGTGTTTTGCAGCGCGCCCATGCTGTCGTAGACATCAATCATGCCTTGAGTTGTTGTCACATCATTAACTGTAGTGGACACAACATAGTAGGAAGCCGTATTGCCACTTATGGCATCGGTGGTGCTTAGCAAGTAATTGGTGTCCGGGGTTGTGTCTCCAAAGAAGCTTGCTGTGCTGATGGTTGTTGTGTCAAAATCTGTGCTAATAAGTGTTAAGAATTGTATATCACCCGCGACATTGATCCGAGCAGTGGGGTCAATGGTACCTAGTTCGAATTCTTCCATTCGACCTGAAATATAACCTGTGAAGTTCGCTGCAACCTGCAATGAGTCAGCAGCGTTTGTGTTGGTCATGCGAATGCGTGAGACTTCATTGGTCGCATCAATCCACAAGTCCGGCGTACTACTGTCACTGTCTCCAGCAAGCACGAGTGAACCGGATGTGCCATTGAGATTAAAGAAGTCAAGATTGCCGATCTTCACATCATCTGTGGTGATAATCTGACCGATTTGAATGGTGTCATTCGCAGTATTCGTACTGTACTGAATGGTCACAGAGGTCTGCGTGAAGTTGGTGTTGGCTGCACCCTTGACGATGTAGATAGCGTCAATCAAGTCATCGCCTGTATTTGAGTCATATACATAGACCGTGTCTGGGCCGAAGACTTGAACCTTGATCAAGCCGTTGGCAACGGCGTACGTCACATTGCCAGAAGCTTGTGTCTGTGGGCTACCATTAAGTGTATGGCCAAGTGATGCAAGGAAGTCTGTCGTACTAGGATTAACGACAACGCCAGCCAATCCGCTAGTGTTGGTTTGAATTTTCGAGTCTGCTGCGACGTAGCTAGTCCCATCAAGATTGCCGCTAATGTTGGTGATTTGGCTGATACCGCCACCTTGATAGGTTCCTGCATCAGAGATGTGAATCAAGCTGTCATCCATTGTGCCAAAGACACCGTCATTACCGACATCAATACCTGCTACGACATCAACGTTAGTCGATGATCCTGTGCCTAGGGCAACCGTGCCAAGGTCACCGTAGTAGAGCATGCGGTCTGCACGTCCAAGTAGGTCTGCACGCTCATTTGCGGATAGGCCGTCGGGGCTACCTATATCAACCGTTGTCATCCCATTGGTATTACGGTTTAGTGCATCTGCAATTGCAGAATGCCCAAGGACAAAGCCTGAGACCACGGTACTGTTGGAGATGCTTGTATTAGCACGGAAGGTGTTAATGTCATGTCCGGCAGCAATGATGCTGTTAGAGATTACTTTTGCGGTGAGATTGACGATTTTCTCAAGCGTGCCGCCTTCGAGGGTGTCCGCCATCGTGGGGAATCCTGTGCCGTTGTTTGCTGATGCGAACATGCCATCGTTACCGGCAGACAGACCTGCTTGAATGATCGAGTCCTCAATATCTTGGGTTACAGTGATGTTATCAATACGTCCGCCAGCGACGATCACGGAGTCTTGAATATTTCTCGCAGTAAGATGTTCAAGTCTGCTGCCTACGATCAGATCACCATGCATATCGCCTGTGACGAATAACCAGCCATTGCCATCAATATTGAGTCGAGCGTTACTCGTTGAATCGGTACCAAAGTCTCCCTTGACGACGACGGTGGCGTTTTCGCCGAAGTTCGCGGTGCCATCCATATCACCGTTGACGGTGAAGGTTGGTCGGCTGCCATTGATGGCATTAACAGTTAGATCACCCTTGAAGTTTCCGCCGATGGTTGCATTGGATAGATCGCCTAGTGTCACTGAAGCGCCGTCTTCAACATTGCCTGTGACGTTAAACGTATTGGTGTGATATTCACTGTTGATATTAACACCACTTTGGATATCACCGCCAAGTGTCATGGAGGTGAGCTGGCGTGCATTGATGGAGCTTGTTGCAAGCAGATCACCGCGTACTTGTGAGGCAGTGGATGTGCTGCTGGCTGTTGAGCTAAAGCTGTTGATTGAGCCATTGGTTGCGACGACTTGAGCATTGATATTGCCGTTGCTCACTGAGACGTTGCCAATATCACCAAAGGTTGAAGACAGGGTCATTCTGTGATCAAGTCCCAAGCTGCCGTTGGCAACCGTGACTGCGTTGATGTTTCCACCAGCCATCACATCACCTGTGATATGACCCTTATTAGCCGTGATGCTGTTGAGGAATCCATGAACAATCACATTGCCACTAATCAGTGACAGTCCGAATTGAGCAAGTGTGCCAGCGACTGATTGTGTCTGGAAGAGCACATCGTCTGTGACGTTGTCACTGATTTGGTAGAACAGGCCATCATTATCTGAGGTGTATCCTGTTGCATTGTTAACTGCACCAATTTCAGAGAGTGTTACTGTGTTGAAACTACTTGCCGAGGACCTGGAATAGGATGGAATTTGTAGTGAGTAATTGCTACTGATGTTCGAGAAGCCGGAAAAATTCGGTAGCGAGAAGCCTATTGATGGGAAGAATGCCGTTGCGGAGACAAAGCCGCTAAGCAAACCGGGGATACTAAAGCTAGTGATGTTGGGGTTGGATAGTTCAATGATACTGCCGTTATCAGGGTCCGTAGAGTCGGTGATAAACAAGCGGAGATTGCCATCTGCGTCGGTGTCCATCGCAGAGACGTACATTGTTGCCGGCGTAAATCCGCCACTTGTTGGCAGGTCGATAGGCCCTGTATTGGTACTCGAAAGAGCGACACTACCATCAAGTCCAACGATCTTATAAAGTTGGTTACCGTAATTAGTAACTCCCTTGATTGCATTGACCAGATACAAATTGCTACCGACAAATGACAATGAACTGTATTGTTCAGTTATATCAAAATCGATGTCCAAGTCTAAGATATCAGTCGCTAAACCATTTGTGATATCAATCACAAACAAGTGCAATTGACCGTTAGCAGCAGTGCCTATGTCCGTTGGATCATTTGCAACGACATACAGTTTAGTGCTGTCAGTTGGATCAACTTCGATGGCTTGTACGTTCGTTAGATTTGAACCATCATTTAACGTGCCTCGGAGTGTGGACGAGTTAAACGTACCATCTGCATTGCGTAACAAGTAATAGAGTTCAAAGGCACCTGCGTTTTCATTGATGACATAGAACTCAGTGCTTGATATCGCAGTGAGGTCGATGACGTTTGTGAAGCTGGTTCCTAGTAGGGCACCGACATTGGGTGTTAAGCGATTCGCTCTGATTTGGCTAGTAACATTGCCGTAAACTTGAACGTCACCTTCGATGACACCGTTAACTAGGAGTGTGCCAAGATCGCCTTCAACGAGCAGGTCCATTAACAAGTCGCCGCCTAGACGACCTGTGTTCGCGGAGTTGTCTGTCGTGCCGACGTTCATGGTTCTCAGGTCGCCGGTAATGACCAGTGATCCGGTTGCATCATCGCCTACGTTAATGGTTGTGACATCACCATCGACAAAGAAGTTGTCACTCGATAGCGAATGATTAACGTCTAAGAGCACAAGTGCTGGGAGGTTGGAATTAGCACCTTGTAATTCAATAAAGCCTGTCAGATCGCCATCAACGTTAATGGCGTTTGTTGAACCTGCCACAGTTAGGCGGCCGTCCATATTGCCCGTCACGGAGAAGCTATTAAGGAAGCCGTTATAACCTTCGACGGTTAATGATGAATCAATATCAAAATCGCCGCCGATAGAGAAGTTCGTTACTTCGCCCGCAATGTGGATATTGGAACCTAGCAGATCTGAACCCGCTGAGAATGTCCCCACAGTACCTGCGGTGAGTTCAAGTCCTTGAATCACGTCAGTGATTTGGAAGTTTGTAATTTGATTGACGAAACGAATTTCACTTGGATGATACCCATTTGCAGTCTCACGAACTTGGTATGCCCTAAGGGTATTAAGGTTTCCAGTACCGGTCATCTGGGTATTCGCGAGGAGACCTGCTTGGAAGATGTCTGGGACACCAGCGGCCGTACCTGTGTCTTGGAGATTGCCAAATAGCCCCAGCGTTAGTTGATCAATGACAGTGCCTGCTTTGAAGTTAGCGAGCATGCTCGACAAATCAGCAGGTGTCATGTCATTGGAGAATGCCAGGTATTGGATCAAGTCATTAAGTGGGCTGCCAATGCCATCAATTTGCATGGAAGGTCTAGCGCCCAGTGAGTAGCTTGTTGGGTCTAGGAAGCCTCCTGTTGTATCTAAGACGATTGAATTAAAGTCATTGCCACCTTTGAATACGACATCGCGGATACCGTAGCCATCGACTGTGAAGTTGCCGTAGTCATTACCTTCTGCAATTAAGAACAGACTGTTAAGAAGTCCAAAGCCATTGTCTACCACAAAATCATTAACTTGGTTGGCAGCGATATTCGAGCCGATCATGCCCCCATTGCCCGTCATAGAGATTCGATCGATACCGCCACTGGCATTGTAACGTCTGAGTGCACGCTGATACTGGGCGTTTAAAATATCGCTGTCCTCAAACGATAAGCCTGTGGTTACGGGTACTGTCGGTTGGGAGAAGGCTGTTGTTGATAGTGAATAAACTGATGTAAACTCAACCGATTGTGCAACATCGTTAAGAACCATGATATTGCTATTTGCGATGACGCCATTAATCAAGCTGATATTGCCGATGCCTTGTTGGGAAACAATATTGCCATAGATGTCCGAGCCTTCGCCTTGATTAACCACATCAAAGATGAACCCTTGAGAGTAGATGCCCGACTGAGCAAATTCACCATTGCCAGAAGCCGCTAGACCTTCACCGATGTTAACGTAGTAAATATCTCCCGTGGCAAAAATCGGAGCACTGATACCTTCAAAGATATCTGACTGGTTGATATTGTCATGGTTGACGTTAACCGTCCCAATGTAGCCATCAACGATAACGTTGCCCAGACCTTCATGTGTTGTAATTGTGTTTACGTTGCCAGAGACAATACCGATGTGTTGATTAAGGAATGGATAGACATCTGAGATCACTTGGCGTGGGCTAATGGTTGTGCCTGTTGATGAAGTGGCCAATCCCAAAGACCCATTGGAGAACAATGAGTCGATACTCGCTGCTGAAACGTTGACGATATCACCCTTGGTGTTGTTGTGGATTTGATAGAAATCACCGACGCCCACAGTCTCGCCCGTGGTGGTTGTACTACTGCCGGTGACTTTCCACACGTCAATTGCGGTGTTGTCAATGGTATTGATTACAACTTGTAGAAGCGGACCTACAATAAGGTTTCCATCGGTATCTACTTCTGGGGGGGTCTCAATACTAGTGACTTGTTCGTCTGGGTTAATGACTGGGGTTCCGGTACCTAGTGCAATAATAGTGCCTATTTCAGCACGATTGCCCACACCATTAGAATAACCTGCCACGCTCACGCCATCGGAGGATGTGAGGCTAATTAGAACTTGGCCACCACTGCTACGAACGCCGTATGTTACATATTCGAGATTGGCAAGTACGGTCACTAGACCACTGGTTGCGTCGGTATTTATCGTGCTATCCAAGGGCGCGATTGTTAGCTTGGCACCCGAGTCATCAATCAGAATAGTACTTTCACCTGCGGCTAGCACGGTCGAAGTTGCCAGTCCGCCACCAAAGAAGCTGTCCTGATAAACATTGCCTCCGACATTAATGAATCGAACGTTACCGCCTAGCCCGGTGTCGATTGATGTGCCGTTACCTAAGATGCCAAAGTTCCCTTCGACGTCGATTAAGTCAATCACACCATCAAGATTTAGATTGTCAGCATTAACTTGAATACTGCTAGAATTTACCGTTCCCATGTCACCTGCACGTATGACACCAAGGCCCGCATCGATGGTGATATCCACATAGACGGTTGATAGACCATCGATGACTTGGAGGTCGCCGCCAACGATTGCAGAATCCAGATTCAGATTACCGACTGTGGATTGGATCAGCCCGACATCGCCATCGGCTACTTCAATGTTTAAGCCATTAAAGTCTTCACTAGCGATGCCAATGGTGCCTGCAATATCAACTCGCAAATCACCACGTTGGACATTAATATTAGGACTGCCTTCAAATCCGTGTCTGTAGAACTGGGTATCGGTGACCCATACAGCACCTAGATCACCGTTGCGGACGATTAAAGATTCAGCTGCGAGACTACTAAACAGGTGTTCACGGGACACGACACCGCCGACAGCCATATTCCCCACGCCCCGGATAACGAGGTTGTATTTGGCGATATCTTCAGTGTTAATTTGGGTCTCATCGTTATCTAAAATACCATTAAAGTTCGTATCGCCGATAACAGCAACTGCAATACGGTAGAGCCCCGGTTCATCTGCGGTGAATTGGAAGGCGGTGGATTGCTGTTGGAAAGAATTGACATCACTGTAATCCGTTGCAACGAGACGACCTTGGTTGTCATAGACACCGAGATTCAAAAAGCTGCTGCGATCGATGAAAAATTCACCGGTGTCTGGGTCTTGGAATTCTAGACCATTTAGGTCAATGGTGATGGTCTGACCGCCCTTTAACGCAACAGCATAATAGTCAACTAGGTCGATTGAGTTGATGCCATCAAGTTGCCCGTTAAGGTTGATGATGTCGGGTTGATCAAGTCCTGATTCACGGACGGAGCCTAGAACTTGTGCTGTTTCAAAGGTGTCATTGTGGAATAGGCTTGAGGCTTCATCCAGATAGCCCATGGCAAACAGGTCGCCGTAAGTCAATTTGTCATCATTGAGTTTGAATTCAATTTCGGTCTGTGCATAAGACGAATCAAGGTTCGAAATATTGACCGTGCTGTTATCAACTTCAATCTGTCCATCAATGGAATTCATAGACAGGACTTGGCCAAGTTTCCCACCGACATGCAGATTAAACCCTGTCGTATAAGTTACATCGATAGTGCTTTGGGAGCTGACTGTTACAGCTTGCGTGCCGATAAAGGATTTGACCGTGAGATTTCGCAGATCACCGCCGACGAAGAAGTTGTCATTCACTGAAGGTTGAGAATGGGAAGTACCCACGTCACCTTGCGTATTACCGGTCAGTAGCCAGCCTGCATAGAAGTCTCCGACTGATCCGGAGATATTAACCTTGCCTGTGATCGTACCATCGATAAAGATGTCGCCGATATTTTGTGAGAATGCGGAGCTTAGGTCTGTACCGGTGATTTCAAGAATGATTGCTGAGTCATTTGATGCTGTGGTGTTCATCAATGATGTTGCGTTATCAGCAACTAGGAAGCGGTCGTTAATAAAGTCATAGCTAATTTCAGAGACCGTATTACGCAACGTGCCATCGGGTGAGACACCTGCAAAGAGTGCTTGAGGCGTTGTGGTTGCACCTGAGTCAAAGGTCGGAATATCGATTTGAATCAGGCGTCCATTGGTCAGGTCCTGAGCAAAGAGACTGTTGTTTGAGTCAAAGTCCATGGAGCCGATATTGACGGAGCCTGTTAGATTATCGACATCTGCAAGTGTGCCGATGAGTTGAAGGACATCTTCTCCAGTGGTCGCCGAGACGTTGACTTCGTAGAGTTCATTGCCGTTTGCGATGATGTAGAGTGCTTGATGAGCATCTTGGATGTTATCAGTAGCAAAGGCATCGCCGACTCCGTTTGCAAAGGCCATCGTCTGGACGGAAGCGATGTTGTCAAGGGATCGGATGGGCGTGAAAGTAACCGTGCCATCGAATTCGAGTGTGTCAGCATCAAGGCTATAAACTAGTTCGCCTAGCACTGGGGTATTGGATGTGGATTGACGCAAGGTCAGGATGGGATTGGGAGAGGCACCATCATTGTTCACATCGTAGAATTGACCTGTGCTATCCGATGCAAAACCTTGAGCCGTATCAGACACAGTTCCTACTGCTGTGAGTTCAATTGCTTCCAAAGCCGTGTTTGTTGCATCGCCGCCCAGAACTGAGTTGCTAATCAGCAGTAATTGTCCCTGACTAGATGTGTTGTTGTGAACCAGAATCAGGTTGCCGTCAATGTCTGCATCCATACCTGTGATGATGGTGGAGACGTTGTTAAAGCTGATGTCGCCTAGTCGTTCTGCTATGCCTGGGGTGTTTAGATTGACACGCAGTAAAGAGTCTTTGCTACCATTATTGATCACAGCAAAGAGATCGTTTTGATTGCCAGCGTTAGCGAAGCTGATGGCTGTGATATCACCTTCAACATCAACAATATTACCGCTGTTGTTTTCTTGTAGGCCTGCAACTTTAGAAGCCACAATGTCATTCATAGCATCGGCATCAATGTCTGTCGCTGATGTGCCAATCGTATAGAGTGCTTGGCCATTGGTGTCGAAATCATCTGCAATGACATACAACGTGCCGGAGCTTGGGTCGACTTCGATGGACATGATTCCGGTGAGTTCATCGTATCCGGTCGTAAAGTTTAGGCTGTTAGCTGCTTTAATGACACCGAGTACTGTCGTGGTGGTGGCTTGGCCAGTTAACGAATCACGCTCCACACGAACGAGTTGATTTTGCCCATCAATGATAAAGACCGTGCCTGCTGCATTGATGGTCAGGTCGACCACTGAGTCGATATCAGCAACAGTTCCAAGATCGTTTTCTGGAACGTATTCATTAATTTCTGCAATGGCAAACAGTTTTTCGGTGGGTGTGTCGTTGAAAATTCCTGTTAGGCCAAAGTCCAAACCAAGGATGTTGGTAACAGAGGTGCCTACACCTTGAAGCAGAATTTCACTGGGCGTGTGTGTGATGCCGTCGATGATCAAGGCAAGTTCATTGGCATTGATATCATTGCCAAAGACACCTGACCGGTCGCTGTCGATCACTGCAAGAATTGGGCCGTTAGTCGTTAGCCCCAAACTGGTTTGTGAGACCGCAAGTGCTTGGGTTTTATCAATATTCTTTCAACGTGTTTTGA
>JAESSU010000353.1 GCA_016763955.1 Phycisphaeraceae bacterium
CGCGGTCGACACCTTTTTCGACGCTGAGTCTGCCGACCACGCCGATGATCAGGCCTGTTGTTTCGATGCCTAATTCTGTACGAGCTTGGGTGCGTGAATGGGTTAGTGGATACTCTTCTGGTCGGATGGCATTGGGGATGTAGGTGAGTTTGGCTGCGTCGATTTTGAGCTTGTCCAAACAGTGGTCATAGAGTTTAGGACTCACTGCGATGACTTGATCGTATCGCTTTAGACAGTAGTTGTCTATGTGGTAATAAAGCTTGGTTCGTAGTGTTTCACAGGTCCATCCATGCACGGTGGTGACGAGTTTTAGATTGGGTAACTTGCGACCCATGAGTAAGCCTAGGAGGTTTGATTTGTAGTCGTGGCCGTGCCAAATATTGATGTGTTGTTCTTGGCAATAGTTTAGAAGTGCCTTGTAAGTTTTGGGACTTATGGGGCCTGCTTCTGGAATTTCAAATAGCTGACAACGATGGTTGACGGCTTGTTGTTTAAGGGTGTTAAAGTCTTTGCTGTTTTTCGGGTAGATGTATGCAGCTTGCATTTGGTAACGCGAAGGATCGAGGTACTGTGCAGAGCGAATGATGGTTTTATCTGGTCCGCCGCCGCTGTTGGCAACGACACGTACGTGCAGTATTTTGGGAGCAGCGGGATTGGGTTTGATTAGATGCATGGGCATAATGTTCATAGACCGACTCCGATGCTTTTGTAAAATCAGTTCCATGCTTAGGAATAAGCGATGGGCTGGTTTTGAGCTTTCCCCATTTTGTCTTGTGACGGTGGGGTAATCGAATGATACCCATCGGGTATGTTTTGACCGCGTTGCAAACGCATTGGTGGCTTAAACAAAACGCCGCGTACAGAAGCAACAGGACAAGTTCATTGGCGATTGGTATAGTTTGCCGAACCTTTTTTACAGTTTTATTCGTTTTAGTCTTGGTGTTCTGTGTACTCGCAGAACAGCGTTACGTTGTGGTTCACAGCATGAATCCGGGGCAGGTTGCGCAGGGATTGTCCTTGCTTTGCTCCGCGGAAAGTTTGTGTTTAAAGCTTCGTCTGGAAGCCTGATATTTTGGGCCGTTCCAGATTTTTTTAAAGCCGTGTTCTAGGACATTGCCCATGTCATCAGCTTGTTCAAATGAACCGCAGCAGGTGGAGACTTCGCCGTCCCAGTTGATGACGCTCATTCGCCAGGGCCAGTCACAGTTCATGGTTTTTTTGCCGTTGAACTCTTCTCCCCGGACGGGTTTGTCTTCCATGAGGTCTTGATACTGTGGTAGGGCAAAATTTTTGTCTTCGGGGAGCCATTCTTGGAGGTGGTCTTTGATTTTCTTTTCAAGAATGTCCGGTGCTAACCCCAGTGGTTGAAGGTTTTGGTCTTTGTCTTTGAAACGGATATTGAGTGAGGGTGTTGAGAAAACTGCTTTGCAGCCTAGCTCGTCTGCTAGCAACTGGAACGCTTCTTGTTCGTGTTCATTTTTTTTGGTGACGACAAAGTTTAGTT
Organism: Phycisphaeraceae bacterium; assembly: GCA_016763955.1. Lineage (GTDB taxonomy): Bacteria > Planctomycetota > Phycisphaerae > Phycisphaerales > Phycisphaeraceae > UBA7800. The sequence continues at coordinate 1,505 of JAESSU010000353.1, forward strand.
GCACTTGGGGCGTGGCTGATTCCATCGCATTACGTGTGGTAATGATGTGACGGATTTTTTCCACTGAGTCCTCTAGCGTTTTACCTGGCTGATAACATTCGTAGGTTTCTTGTGTGGCACCGTGCAGTGAACAGGTCATCAGATCCAAGCCGGAATTAACGAGCGATTCGGCTTGTCCTTTGCCGGGTTTAAAGGCATGGAGATTGGAACTGATATAGGTCCAGATGCTATTGTCGTGGGCGTATTGGATCATCTTGTAAATGTCAGGCACGATCAATGGATCACCCCACATCGATAGGTCTAGGCTATGGAGTGTGCCTTTGACTTGGTTGATGAGTGACTGATAATCCTGGAATGTCATGGAGCCTTTGGGGCGGCCTTGAAGTCCGATTCCTGTGGGGCAGAGCTGACATTTGGTGTTACAGATATTTGTCGATTCGATCTTCATTTTGTAGGGCATGCCGATGACGCGCTGTGTTTTAAAATAAAACTGCACGTTGATCAAAGCCATGTTGGCAAGTTTGCGAACACTAAGGTATCGACGATTTCGCCAGAGGTAGAATACCGCTCGTGCGACAAAGTCGATGGTGATAGCCATCCATGCGTAGAGTTTGAATCGGCTAGGCTGGCTTTTGAGTTTGCCAGTGTACGCAACGGTTCTCGCTAGTGAGGCGTTGACATTGAGATTAAGTGTAGTCATGGGGTAATCAATCCTCGAATAAGTTCTGACATCGGGCCACAGATTGGCGGATTGTCGAGGTTGCGAATTTTGTTGTGCTGGTGAACTAAATCTTCTTCAGAGGTATGTGTCAACGCTCCGTTAAGACGAGCAATGTGCTGACGGGTGATGTGGGGCATGACGCTTGCAAGCACCATCAACAGCCAAGGAAGTTCTACGACTTCCACGGAGAGGAAGATGGCCCCGAAGGCAAAGATCAACAAGCTACTTTCACATCCAATGGCCAACTGAAGGGTGTGTTTCGTTAGCGGTTCCACCGGTGCGTCCGGATTCTTTTCCCTAGACTCCGCGATATAACGACGGCACATACTTCGTGTTCGTCGCAAGCTCCAGAAAGCGGTGAGTTGGATGGCTAGGTAAGTCAGTAAAACAGGGATGCCACTGTCAGCAGCAAGCTGGATGTACTGACTGTGGATGGTACGACCCACGCGGTCTGCACCGTAGTTGTTAATGAAAAAGGCTGAGTTGCGAATGCCCTGGCCGGTCATGGGATGGTCCATCGCGATGGCCCAGCCAGCAGACCAACTGTCAAAGCGAGACTGTGCGCTTTGATCTGCATCATAGTGTTGGCTGGAAAGGAATCGATCTTGAATTTCCTGTCCCGCAAGTAAAGGTAAAATCATTGCGATCAGTAGCAAGATCAGAGCCGCTTGGAAACGCGGACGGTGATTGACCAAAAGCCATACAATCCCCACAACGGCGGACAACATCGCACCGCGTGAATAGCTCATCAGCGTGGCATGTAGAAGCATAATGGCGATGATCCAGCAAGCGAGTTTGACCATGTTGCTTTTGACGCTTGTGGCAAAGCTATAAGCAAGAGGAATACACATGGCAAGCATGAGGCCTGCACCGTTATTATCCAGTCCACCGTAGCCTTTATGGTAAATGTCCAGCCGGTTTTCAATGATGTACAGATAATTGATTTCGTATGCCACATAGCCCACCGCTAAAACGATCATTGCGAACATGGTGCGGATTTGCCAAAGTCTGTCGAGGAACAGGCTGGCAATCAAAGCCATGATCATGATCTTGCCATATTCAATGCCCCATTGCTGTGCGACTTGGGGGTAGTACGCATTGAGCATACTGCACAAAAGCAGTACAGAATAAAGCAAAATCAGGCAGGGCATCACATGAAAACGCACGCGGAAAAAACCACGCCCGGCATTGATCGCTAAACTGGCAAACACAATCAATGAAGCGAACAATGACCAACGTAATTGCATCGGCAAAGCCCAATTCCACAGATATTGTGGACGAAGCACGGCAAACGAATAATACAGGAGGATCCCCCAAAATGGGTGATAGATAGCACCTAGGCCTCCAAGTAACGTTGCACAAGTTAGAAAAAGTATATGTTTCATACGAAACGTATCCTCGAACATTGGTTTTCTTCCTTTCTCCCAACACGCACGCTGATAGCCTAGATCAGCCTACCTGACGATAGGGCAGAACTTGAAGCGATAACTCGCGATTCTGTTTATCATCAGGGCGGGTGAGTCGTTGCTTAAGCACACGCTGGATCGCTGCCACGGCATCATCAGTCTTAATCGCATCAAGACAAACATTGCTTTGGTCGCATATCCGTTTGTAGCAGGGGCCACACGGCACATTTGCTACAAGTTTTTCTCCCAGTCCGAATAAGGCAATTTCTTGTTGGCAAGTGGGTCCAAAACTTGCCACGACACCTTTGTTAAGTGCAATTGCTACGTGCATTGCCATGGTGTCTCCGCTGAACATTACGTCACACAAATCAATCAATGCCACAAATGCAGGCTCTTGGTGTTGTGTTCCACCATCGAATATGCCTTGGGTATCACTTTTAGATTCGAGCTTTCGATAAATCTGATCAATGATCGGACGTTCGTCAGGACCGCCAAGAAGTAAAACCTGTATGCCAGGTTCTTGTGTTTGAAGTTCTTGAATCAATGCTGCTTGTTTTTCCGCGGGCCACATCTTGTTTGCAAAAACTTTCCCCGCACCCACGTTGATACCCAATGTCGGACGTGAAGCGTCCCATCCTTTGGCGGTGAGGCATTGAACATGCTTAGCACGTTCGCTTTGATCCAAAGGCAAGGTGTATCGTTGGTTTTTATATTCCCACCCAAACGCGCTGTAAATCAGCTGTGGATAAGTCAGGGTGTTTTGATTAAATTTCAATTCATCAGACATCCCCAACTCAAAATAGCTCACCGCCTGAGGGTTCAGTGGAATCGGTGTGCCAAATGGACTTAAACCCACGCCCAATTTCCGGGTCGCTGAAATTGACATCGCAAGACCAGCTGGCTGAGGTTCTTTATCCAAGCAAATCATCAAATCGAACTGTTCATGAGTGAGTGATAGGGCAGTCATCGCGTCCATGACCAACAAGCGATCAATGTCGTTGTGACCTTTGAGCATGCGAGCTGCATTGGGTTTGGTAATCCAAGTGATCTGGCTATTGGGATACTGACGGCGAAGTTCAGGCAGTATGCAAAGTGTGCGAACCACGTCGCCAAGAGCACCGAGCTTAATGATGCAAATCCGAGATACGTAGGGGGCATACTGTTCACAGCCATCACACAGGCCATTAGCAATACAAGGCTTGTCACCACGATAATGGCGACAGTCCGGTGACAGGCTGTTAGTTGCTGGAAATGGGTAGCTCGTTGCACACATCTGGCTGTTTTCCCTTAGACAAATCAAACGGAATAACCCCTACAGGTGTTATAGTCGGCACGATCCGCAGGCCTCTTAATATAAACTGGAAAAGTTTTTTAATGATTTTAGGTGGTTAAGACGTATGAGATACAGCGGTTTTTTGCCGCCAGCATAGAAAATGGAACGCGATTCACGCGACCTTGGCCATGATGATATTTCTTGATGGTAGTAACTGTGTCTTTTCAATGGGGCGTTGGAGCACAGTCACGATATTGGTCCGATAATTTCTTAACCCATTGTGATTCGTTAGCCGCATGTACAATAGCTCTACGATTACTAGCGGGCCAAGCATGGCCGTGTCTGCTGAGGAATTGACCATTTTGATTTCAACAACCTGTAGCCCGTGAGCCTTAGCCAACGCGTCAATCTGTGAGGCTGTATTGATATGGTAGTGCGTCGGAAAAACATCTGCTTCGGCCCGCCCGTCGAGTAGGTTCACGATTTTGTTTTTGAGTTTCTGTGGGAATACAGCTGCAAGGCAGGTCAGCGGTGACCACTTATTAGGCGTGTGAAAAATAAAGTTCCCGCCGGGCTTAAGGACCCGTTTGACCTGTGAAAATAGGGCATCTGGATCATCGATGTGTTCCACAACCATGTTGGCTGTTAGCAGATCGAAGGATTGATCCTCAAAAGGCAGATCATAGAGAGACCCTTTGACGGTGCGGTGATGGCATTGGTTTTTCTGTAGCGAGACATCATCACAGTCAATGCCGATGATTTCACCAGCGGTATTAATAAGTTGTTTTTGACGCGCTTGTGCTTGCTTTATCCAGGCAGGTACAAGTGTGTGACCACATCCCATATCCAGCCAGCGATCTGCTGGAGTTAGGCAATGTTCGAGCGTATTTAAATAGGCATATTGCGAGTTCTTTTGCCCGGGCACAATTTGATTGCACATCCACCAGTACAGCCGGTCCATTCTCTGATGCCAAGTCATATTCGCGTCCTTTTCCCAACACAGGCCCAGAACCCATGCCGTGTCGTTAATTCAATCCGTCTGTAGACAGGCTCTTAGCTGCTGGAAATGGGTGATTTGTTGCACGCACACATCGGGCTGTTTTGCCTTAACCAGTCCAAGCCGAATAACCCCTACAAACGGTACAGTCGGCGTAATTCATGGGTTGCTTAAGGTAAGCAGGAGAAAGTCTTTGAATCTTTTGAGATATTTCTGAGGCTGTTTTTCCCGATTGTCCGACCTCACTATTGATAAATCGTTGTGTTAGACATGGGGTAAAAACAGTTATGGGACACTGGAGAAAAACCCTTGCTCACTGTGGTGAGAAAAGGGCGCAATCGTTCGATGAATGTTAGTCTCTAAGTGGTTCATTGCAGCTAGTCTGTATTGGAGCACGATCGCTACGGGAAATAGCTGCGACACTTCCGGGGGCGTGTCGCTGATGCATCGCAAGATGCAATCC
>JAESSU010000354.1 GCA_016763955.1 Phycisphaeraceae bacterium
AACAGGCACGCCCCCGCGACTGGCAGCGGAGAGTTTGAATCTTGCATCTCTTAAAGAACAGCCCGGTGACGAAAAGCCCACCCCCTTTTCAGACATGACGGACCTCGCAAGTTTCCCGCCACAGCAGCAGGTGTGTTGTTGGATCACGCAAACGTGTGCTGCTAGTCATGAACATATTCGTGAGAATCTTGCTCGTGCGCCGCTGTATAACGGCCAAATTGAAAAGGGCAGTGTCGGGCCGCGTTATTGTCCAAGTATTGAAGACAAGGTGACACGCTTTGCGGATCGAGATTCACATCATGTGTTCCTTGAGCCTGAGTCACTTGAAACCAACGAAATTTACTGCAATGGTATTAGTACCTCACTCCCTGCTGATGTGCAGGATGTGATTGTTCGTAATATGCCCGGCTGTGAGAATGCGAAAATTATTAAGTACGGTTATGCTGTGGAATATGACATGGTTTGGCCGCACCAGATTGATGCAACTTGCATGACTAAGCATGTCCCAGGTTTGTTTCTTGCGGGCCAAATCAATGGCACGTCCGGCTACGAAGAAGCTGCTGGGCAAGGACTCATCGCAGGCCTTAACGCAGTCTTTTATATGCGGGGTCAAGAAGCCGTTCGCTTTGGTAGAGACCAAGCCTATCTAGGGGTCATGATGGATGACTTAATTACCAAAACGCCCCGTGAGCCCTACCGAATGTTCACCAGTCGCGCAGAGTTTCGACTGATCCTTCGGTCGGACAACACCGCAAACCGTCTCACACCCATGGGCCGCGAATTAGGGCTCGTTGATGATGCGCGTTGGGATAAATTTGAACATCGCAAACAGTCAGCAACATCACTACAACAGATGTTGGTTCAGACATCCTACGAAGGTTTGCGGCTCGTTGATTGGTGTAAACGTCCGCAAGTCGATAGCCAATGGGTCACCGATCGCCTTGAAGGTCAAGGGGCTGCGATTTTGGCACAGCAACCTTTTTTGCTGGATCACCTGCTTGCAGAAATTAAATATGACGGTTACCTCGACCGTCAAAGCCGTGATATTCAGAGGCTTAAACAGCAAGAAGAGATGATCTTGCCTGACCATCTTAATTACAACGATGTTCACGGTCTGCGCAATGAGTCTAAGGCTGTGCTTAGTAAATTCAGGCCTAAAACAATGGGACAAGCATCGCGTTTATCTGGGATCACTCCAGCAGACTTAATGGTCTTAAGTATTGCTTTAGGCCGTCGCTAATCTCCCCGGAAGTTTGCGGGGTTTTGATATTCAAAGAACATTTTGTGGCCTTGGTCAAATTACTTTTTGGCACAATGACCTGTTTCACTTGCACAGTGCGCGGGTTTCTTGTTTGATAGGAACATGATAGATACTAAAGATACCATTCGCCCATGCATCATTGTCATTTTCGGTGCTTCAGGCGACTTAACCAAACGTAAATTGATTCCTGCTTTGTATGATTTGTATACTCGGCAGCAAATGCCCGAAAAGTTTGCCATCGTCGGCGTGAGTCGTACCGAATTTTCGGATGATGACTACCGACAAATGCTTTTTGACTTTAATAGTAGCACTTATGCCGATGCTCAACAGTGGCGAGATTTCTCACAGCACATTCATTACCATGCTGCGGACTCAACGAAGTTGGCAGATTATGGCCAGCTTAAATCCCGTCTAAAACAATTGGCTGATGAACATCACACCGGCGAGAACGTTTTGTTTTACCTGTCAATGGCCCCACAGTTTTTCGAGCCCACGATTCAAAATATCAGTGCCGCAGAAATGGTCACCGAAGGTAAACGTTACTGTTCACTGGATCGTCAACAAAAGCCCTGGCAACGGATCGTCGTCGAAAAGCCTTTTGGCTCAGACCCCAAGTCCGCAGCTCATCTTAATAGTGTGCTCGCTAATGTCTTTGAAGAAACCGAAATTTATCGTATCGATCACTACCTAGGCAAAGAGTTGGTTCAGAACCTGATGGTGCTTCGTTTTGCCAATGCGATTTTTGAGCCGATCTGGAATCAAAGTTATATCGATCATGTGCAGATCACTGCAAGCGAAACGGTGGGCGTTGAGTCCCGGGGCGCGTACTACGACGGGCCCACCGGCGGGGCGATGCGAGACATGATCCAAAGTCATCTCTTGCAGGTGCTTTCTGTCATGGCGATGGAGCCTCCGGTGAGTTTAAATGCTGAAGACATTCGCACGGAGAAGATTAAGATTTTCAAAGCCATGCGCGTTCCTAAATATGATGATGTGCCTAACATCGCAGTGCGCGGGCAGTATGGTGATGGGCAACTTGCTGGCAAGGTTATTCAGTCTTACCGCGAAGCAAAGGGCGTTAATCCTGAAAGCCAATGTGATACCTATGCTGCAATGAAAATGTATGTCGATACTTGGCGGTGGGGCGGGGTGCCGTTTTATCTGCGTTCGGGTAAAGCGATGGCTAAGAAGGTCACCAACATCGTGCTTTACTTTAAACCCACACCTCACATTTTATTCCGCGACATGGCCAAGCAACGCAAAGCCAATCAAATCGTCATCAACGTGCAACCTGATGAAGGCATTCGCATCCGCTTTGAAGGTAAAGTCCCCGGTCATAAGATGGCCGTTAAGGACGTGGAAATGGATTTCGATTACGTTAAACAATGGAACGCTCAGCCACCAGACGGTTATGCAACGCTACTTTATGACTGCATGGCCGGCGACCAGACACTGTTTAAACACCGTGATGAAATCGAATGTGCATGGCATGCAGTCCAACCCATTCTCGACTACTGGAAGGATAACCCGCAACCCGATTTTCCCAACTATGCCGCAGGCACATGGGGCCCATCAGCCGGAGATATTCTCATGGCACAAGGCAACCGATACTGGCATAATCCTAAATAAACGTGTCACTGATTGTTTGATGTTTAATAATTGCTGCAACACCATGTGTTGCTGATGCCTTGTGAGATGACCACGCATGATTGAATCACCATTAAAATTGCCGGGTATTGTTATCGTTCAAAATGAGCTGGATGAACTCTTTGATGATCTTGGAGGCATACTGCTTAATACTGCTAATGATGCAGTGGGTAAACGCAATAGCTGTCACATCGCATTGTCCGGCGGCTCGACACCCGAACCGTTTTACCTGCGGTTGGTCACCGACATTCGCTTTCGTGCGATCCCTTGGCATTTGATGCACATCTGGATTGTCGATGAACGGCGTGTGCCTGAAGATGATGATAAAAATAACTTTAAGATGATCCGCGAAACGCTCGTTGACCATGTACCCATTCCCAAACGTAATGTACATCCGATGCCAGTGATGGATGATGATCCTGCTACGTCATATGAAAATGACATGCGGCAGTTGCTCCCCGATGGTCGTTTGGACTTTGTGTTATTAGGCATGGGCGATGACGGACATACCGCCAGTTTATTCCCTGACACCGATGCTCAGTTCGTTGAAGATAAATGGATCGTTGTTAACAGTGGCCCGAAAGTCACCCCGCCTGACCGCGTGACGATGACCTACCCCTTGCTCGATGCTGCAGGTCGAATTGCAGTGTTAGCCGTGGGCACCAAAAAAGCAGCCATGCTCCAGCAGGTCAGTGATGCCTTTGCTACTGGCAAACCCGATCCTCGGAAGCTACCGATTACAGGCATTAACCCCGAAATGCACAACGGCGAATTACTCTGGTTCCTCGACTCATTAGCGGCGGGGATTCAGGTTCAAATGTAAATCGTTTTTAATTTGATTTGCGAATTTAATTGTTTTTACTTTTAATTCGTGCGATACTTTAAGTATGAGTAAAGCAACAGTTAGCAGTAAAGGTCAAATAACGATCCCGCGTCGTTTTCGTGAGAGAATGTCTTTGACTGACCAGCGTCAGGTCGAGATGGAACAATTAGACGATGGTGCAGTTATCATTCGGCCAATTCGCAGCATCATGCATCTTGCAGGTCAAATAAAGATCAATAAGCCGTTACTTTCTGTCACAGAAGAACGGAAGATCGCTCAACAGGCAATGGCTCAACGTCACAAACGCAAAGGTCAAAAATAATGGCCCGTGAGACATACTTGCTCGATGCCAACGTGATCGTACGGTTTCTAGCAGCAGATCATTCCAAGCATCTGGAGAAGGCCAAGCAGCTTATCAGCCGTGCTGAAATGGGGGAAATTGAACTGATCGTTATGCCTTGGATTTTGGCTGAGGTGGTCTACGTTCTTTCATCTGTTTACAGTGTTCCCCGTAAAGTTGTCGCAGAAGCTCTGGAGGTTTTTGTTGGCGGGGTGGGCATCACGGTGGAAGATCACGATGTGATTATTGATGCACTGCATCGTTTTGCCAAGACCAAGGTTGATTTTGCAGACGCGCTTTTAGCAGCCTACTCTGCTGCTCGCAATCTCCAGCCAGCATCTTTTGATCGTGACCTGGATCGTTTTGGTGACATCAAACGACTTGTGCCGTAAGACTTGCGATAAAATATTCATGTATGACTTTGAATTTCAGTTTTATGGTTTCAGTCGTCTTTAATTTTATCGAATAAAAAAAGTAATAAGAAAAAAATTATGTCAGACGATAATTCCATGTCTTTAGTAAATCTAGGGAAATTGGCAAAGCCAGCTGATACTCTCATTAAGAAAGTGTCATCTGCGGTTAGTGGCTATGCTGGACCATGGCAAATCAAACGTGTTGCGAAAGCAGAAGCCGAAGTAGCCTTGATAAAGGCCAAAAACGAAATAGAAATTACGGACTTGCATCGTTGTGCAATGCATCGCTTTTTTGATGAAGAAGCACGCCGCCAA
>JAESSU010000031.1 GCA_016763955.1 Phycisphaeraceae bacterium
CCTTTCCACGCGTCATTCAGGTTTTTTTCGTACCCTGCCTGACCGTTGTCATTTGCCTTGTTGCCAGCATCACCTGATTTCAGGGCATCCTGAATAGGGTCTTTACCGGGCTTGGCATCGGCGGCGATGACCTTGAACATGCCGGTGATTTGTTCATCGCTGGCATCCTTGGCGTCGTCACTCATTTTCGCAGACACAACCTTGCGGCGGATATCAGCGTCCGACAGACCGTCGACCTCGATATCGCTCATTACAGTTTTGGCTTTGGTGACCAATTCCGCCCGGTCAGCAACCATCTGATCGATAGCTGACGCATCCGGCTGGTCATCCTTGAGTTTCTTGTTTTCGGCTTTCAGCGTGCCGATTTCCTCGTCCTTTGTGGCGAGGGCAGCGGTATGATCGCTTTGTGCGTCACTGAACGCCTTCTGGCTGTCAGAAATTGCTTTCTGCAGCTTTTCAATGGCCTGGGCGCCCTGATCAGTCGTATTGACCGAAAGACCGTCCACGACCACCGTGCGGAGTGTGTCGTCTGACATATCCGATTTCCTTGTTTTGGTGGTTTGGGGGAGCGGGGCTGCGCCCCATTCAGATGCTGCATCGTCGCCGATACGACATTCTTTTCCGGCCCGGCCGCGATGCACGATTGCAACGTGGTTGGCCCGTATATTCGTTTGCATTGCGTCGTAAGCTTCACCACTGGGGGTCTCGCCTGCGTCCCATTTCAGGTCGCATTCATACCCAGCAGACAGCTCACGCTTGCCGCCATTGATCGCCTTGATTGCACTGGCATCGGCGACCATAAGCGGGACCCGGAGAAAGATTTTCTCGCCGGTAATCTCGTCACCAGTCTGGCCAACGGCGTGATCTTTCCAGTTATCAGCCGTGACCCGCTCGGCTGGGTGATCATTCGTCACTGGCCGATGGGCGAAACTCGCCATAGTGTCTTCGCTGAACACCTCTGATCCCGGACGATAAACCCGCACCTGGTCCATTTCAGGCCGCCCAACCTCGACGCCTGCATAAATCTGAATGCCCGTTCGTGCGACCTTGGCGTCGGCTACCAGATACCCGTCATCGCGGATGTGAACGCCATCCAGCGTCACAATGTCTGTGAATTTCATGGCAAATCGCCTTGTTTGTGGTAAAACGCCGCATGGACGAAAAGCAATTTCGCGAGTTACGGACGCTAATCCTCAGTCTCATGGTCGAGATTCAGGAAGTGAAGGTCTCAATCAGAAACATGCGCAAAGACTTGCGGCTCGATCCGCTAGAAGAAATCGCTGACATGGGTGTACTTGAGCGGATCAACATGCCGGACGATCTCAAGAAGTTTTTCAAAAATCAGAATTGAACTACGGCAATCGCGATGCACCGGCACCTGATAGGCTGCCCGGGCCGTAACCCGTCTTTTTCCGTTGTTGGCCGGTCATATCGAAACTTTTGACCGTTCAGCGCATTGTGTTCAGCCCGAACCTTTTCATCTTCTGCAGTTTGCCAAAAATATTCAGCAATCCCCGCCTGGGTATGCCGGATCATATTCAGATCAGAATTCAGCTTTGCCATCTGGTCGGTGGCAATCAGGTTTGCCCGGCTGTTCAAGACACCAAACTGCTTGGTTAGCTCCGCGCGCAGTTTTGTTGCTGTGTCGCCATCGATCGTCGCCGCAATGACGGTCTGCTCTACTCGTTTAATCGCATCCTCTGACAGGCTTTTGATAAGGGACGCATTTCGTGCCGAGGCCGTGCGTAAATATTCGCCCAGATCCTCGTCATGTATGACAGCAGCAAGATCAATTCCAAGCGCCCGCCTGGCTTGCCGCATGAACTGCTTGCTATGGCGCTGCGATTCCAGACCGATAATCCTGCCAACAAGCCCTGTTGCCGCAGCAACAAGGGTCTCAGTGACGAGCCGCAGCCCTTCCAGTTCCTCTCCGCCCATATCGCGTTGCAGGCGTTCCTCGGCTTTCCTTGCCTTTATTTCCGCCAAGGCAACGGGAAGGATATTTTCTCGAACGTCCTTGGCGATGCCTCGCAGCATGGTGCGCAGAGCAATCTTGTAGGAATTAACGCTACCGATCGTTTCCTCAATGCGCGGTAATTTGACGATTGTTCCTTTTGCGCGCGCGGGCTGTCCCGTGCCTCTTGAATTGCTGGCTGCTACTTCGGCAAGATTGAAACGGATCATTTCTGTTCCCGAACGCCCGATTTCCAATCTTCATTGATTTCGTCAAATATTTCTGGACCCAGAACGATTTTGCCTCGGTATGGTTCGATCCTGGCAATATCAACATCGCCCTTGTCGTATGTGATTGTTATGTGCGGCTGATATTCCGGAAAATCGAATGATGCGCCTGCTCGCTCAGCCTGCTCATGCCGCCAGTTCAATTCGGACGCGGCAAATATCAACACAATTGCATCGTCACCAAACTGTTCGATAAGGCGGGGCCCACCCTCTTCGACTGTCATTGTCGATGACCAAGGCTCGCCAACTTTAAGCCAATCAACCGGATCGCGTGAGAATGCCACGGTTACGTGCATGTCATCGGCCGGCAGTGTCGTTTTGAACCCCTGTTCTTTTGCCCAGGCAATGATTTCCCCGGCATTTGTCACTTTCCGCTGGATATACAAAGTCCGCGGCGCTGCATCATCAACTTCGCTGCCTTCATTGAATGAAAGCTCTGGATCAATATCCGGCAATGACGCATCCAGATCGGGATAAATATCCTGCTCGATCAGTTGTGCCTGGAATGCCTCGGACAATGCTTCTTGATTGAACAGGCCGGTAGCAGCGATTGTTGACGCTGCACTTGCCAATTTCACGCCAATTTCTGCCCGGTCCTTGTCGGATACCTGCCAAAGGGATGACCAGATATATTCGATTTCGTCCTGCTTCGTACCCAGCGCAGAACGAACCAACGCTTTGTCCAGAACCACCATGGCTGGGGTCATTTCGATTTCCTGGGCAGCCGAAATGCTATCATAATAATTCTGCGTGTCGTTCACGCCCGTGGAATTCAACCCGGATGGGGACTGCCCTAATAACCGGGTTACAGGGATGTCAGCGGCACCGGATACGATCTGCATGAAGGCCATCAGGGATTCCGGTACATTCGCCATCGACAATTGCTTTTGCGAATATTCCTCCTCACCGTCGAGAAGGAGCATTCCGTTGTTGCCCTTCATCATGGCAGCGAGTTCAAAGCGATTTAGAAGCCGCGTCTTGTAATCATCATCTGCAAGATTTTGCATCAATTGCGGGACGTTGATCACATCGATTTTACTTTCGTAAATCAATGACGCCAGATTAGCCGCTGTCCCGTCTGCGTGCTTAATGGCACTGATTGCCGATGTGAGAATGCTATCGCCCCAACCGCGATTGTTTCCCGTGTTCATGTCTTCGTCCGGGTGCATGTCACCAATGAAGCGCACCAGTCGGGATGGGTGTATCTTGCGATTTCCTGATTGATCGCTTTGCAGATCATACCAAGCCGGGAGGCTATACCCTTCAAGCAGAACATCGTTTTGCTTGTCACCTGGGGTCAATCGTGTGCGGTTCAGCACGGTTAAATACTGAATGCCTCTAGCGCTTATTCAGTCCGGGTCCAAAGGTTCCTC
>JAESSU010000355.1 GCA_016763955.1 Phycisphaeraceae bacterium
CAATATTGATGGTTTACTCTTACCCGGCCATGCTGCGGTGATCCTCGGGACACAAGCCTTTCGCCCGATTGTCGAGCAATACAACCTGCCCTGTGTGGTCAGCGGCTTTGAAGACTTCCAAATGACCCAAGGCCTAGCCCGCCTAGCCCAACAAGTGCGTGATGGCAAAGCAGAATTGGTCAATGACTACCCGCAAGTTGTAAAACCCCAAGGCAATCTTGTCGCCCTAGCTCTATTAGAAGAAATCTATGACACCTCCGATGCAGCATGGCGAGGCATTGGCGTGATCCCAGGATCAGGCATGACACTCAAAAAAGAATTCGCGCACTTCAACGCAGCGATACGTTTTAACCTGCCCGTCATCGACAGCCAAGAACCCCCCGGATGTCTCTGCGGACAAGTCATCAAAGGCATGTCCTCACCTGCTGACTGCAAACTCTTTGGCACAGCCTGCACACCCATCAATCCCATCGGCCCATGCATGGTCAGCTCCGAAGGCACCTGCCAAGCCCACTTCAAATACAACCGCCCCCAACCCCCCCGGAAGCTTCCCCTTGGAAATCATACCGCTGGGGAGTTGACCAAAGTTCAAATTCCGGGGCAGGAGGTCACCTCATGAATACCGCAACAACCCAAACATCACCCTCGATTCTCGACACCTCACGCATCGTGTTAGCTCACGGCGGTGGCGGGCAACTCACAGACCAACTTATCTCCCAAGTCATCCTCCCTAGACTTGGGAACCCAACTCTCAATGAACTAGATGACGCTGCAATTCTCAATGATCAAATCGCACTGACCATCGACAGCTACGTCGTAGACCCCTGGCAATTCCCCGGAGGCGATATCGGACGACTTGCGGTGTGTGGCACGGTTAACGACCTGGCAGTCAGTGGCGCAAAGCCCCTAGGCATTGCGCTGAGTCTGATTCTTACAGAAGGTTTTGCCAAACGCGACCTGCAAACCATTCTCGACTCCATCGGACTTGCTGCAAAACAGGCCAACGTGCAAATCGTCACCGGAGACACAAAAGTCATCCCCGGCAACGGCATCTTCATCACCACCGCAGGCGTGGGATTACGTGATCCACAATGCAAAATATCCTCTATGCACATCAAACCCGGCGACAAAATCATCATCAACCGCCCCATTGCTGAACATGGCTTAACGGTCATGCTCGCACGGGAAATGCCCGACATGATGTCGGTACTCAAAACAGATGCATCACCGCTTAACGGCCTAATCGAAAATCTATTAAACAAGGTTCAAGGCGTACATTTTCTGCGCGATGCAACCCGATCAGGCATCGCAGGCGTGACCACTGACATTGCCACTAACACCGGCTATCACGTCATGCTTAATGAACCGGACATTCCAGTTGATCCGCATGTCCAACATGCTGCGGACATGCTCGGACTTGATGTCCTTGAAGTGGCAAATGAAGGTGTTGTCGTTGCAGTGGTTGATCCTGCACACACAGACCATGCAGTGAAAATAATGCGACAACATACCTACGGCAAACAAAGCTGCATCATCGGTGAAATACAAAACATTCGAGATGGTATCTGTGAAATCACCACCGTCATTGGTGGCCGCAGAGTCGTCCACAAACCTTATGGCGAACAATTACCCCGCATCTGTTGAGATGTTCAAAAAAATAAGATTCCATGAAAGGATCGAAAAATGCATTTAGGAAACGGAATGGTAACCACCAGTTGCATGGCATTTGGAATGGCAACTTTGGCTTTAGGCGTTGGCACAGCATACCTGCTGCACCGTAGCTCCAAATTCCAAACACCATCCGCCCCGCACCCCATGCACTTTGCACTAGCCATCGCGGGGGTCTTTGCAATGCAAACATTAAATATCACCGCGATCCCCGCAAGCAGTTCAGGGCATCTCATCGGTGGATTCCTACTCGCTTGCTGGTTCGGCCCACTCTATGCCTTACTGGGAATCAGCATGATCTTAGGCACTCAAAGCCTACTTTTTGCTGATGGCGGGATAATGACTCTGGGACTTAACAGTGTGCTCATGGGAGTGATCCCAGCGGTGATCGTCTATCCATTATCCAAGAAGCTCACAGGCTCATTTGCCAACAAACCCGCAGGGCAAGCTCTAGGCAGTTGGCTTAGCGTCATGCTCGGCGCATTTGCGTGCAGTCTCTTTGTGCTAAGCCAATCTCAAGCCCAAGAACATGCAGGGCAACTAATCGGATCGATGCTCGGTGTACATGCTTTAATTGGCTGCATTGAAGCGTTGTTTACCGTGTGTCTGATTGGGGTTGTCTCCCGTATTGCTAAAAGAAACGACACCCTCACAGTGCAAAGCACCCTTGCCTGTCTTGTTATGGCATCGATTGTTGTCATCGCCAGCTTTGGCGCAAGTCCGTGGCCTGATGGCCTAGACTACAACCTCCAGCGTCTGGGCCTTGATACCTTGCCAACCTTCCAAAACACCATCGCCCTGTGGCCTGACTACAACAGTCTCGTTGGGACACTCACGGGCAACCTCATGCTCCTAGTTGTAACCGCCTTAGTTGTTTTTGTTCTGAGTCCAATGACTCCAAAGAAAGCTGGTGAATAAACATGATTATGCCTAACAAAAAAATAGACCCCCCTTCAGATGACAAACGATGGAAAGTGGTCGAAACCACCATCCGCCGTAACGGTTCATCTGCGGGCGCATTAATCGAAACACTCCATAGCGTTCAAGAATGGTTCGGATACCTTGATGACCAAGCATTAACATACGTCGCACATCGGCTGATGCTCCCCTTATCTAAAGTTTATGGCGTGGCAACCTTCTATCACTTTTTCACACTCAAGCCCGGTGGCAAACACACCTGCGTCGTCTGCAACGGCACGGCTTGTTATATCAAAGGGGCCAAAAAACTCATCGACGATATCGCGGATCAATACGGCGCAAAACTCGGAGAAACCACCAAAGACGGTGAACTTTCCGTGCTCGGTGCACGCTGTCTTGGCTCATGTGGCCTAGCGCCAGCGGTCGTGATCGACGGTGATGTCAAAGGCAATATTTCCTCTGAAGATCTCATCGCCACACTCCAAGGAGTAATTAACCATGACGCCTGATGAATTAATGGACCTTGCCAAACACTTGCAAGAAAAAGACAGCCGCTACGACCATCAAGTTCGTGTCTGTACAGCGGCAGGTTGTCTCTCACAAAAAAGTGATCTCATCGCCAAGCAACTCACAACGGAAATTAAAAGCTCTGACAAAACAGGTAAAGCAAAAATTCGTTGTGTCGGTTGCATGGGACTCTGTTCAGCAGGCCCCTTAGTGAGTGTTGAAACAAAAAACGCAGCGACTGTGATGTATCAACAGGTCACTGTGCAAGACACAACTGAGATTACACAAGCCCTCGAAACGGGAGAAAAAGTAGACCGTCTAGTCTGTGATACAAATGCCCCCTTCTTTAACCGTCAGCAGAAAATTGTCTTGGAAAATGCAGGCATAATTGATGCCAATGAGATTAACGACTATCTCGCCTATGATGGCTATCAAGCATTAGTCAGAGCATTAACTGAAATGCATCCCCATGATGTCCTTAGCCAAGTCACTGAATCAGGCTTGCGCGGTCGTGGCGGTGCGGGCTTCCCCACGGGGCTCAAATGGAACATGCTTGCCAAAACAGAGTCAGAGATAAAATACATTATTTGCAATGCTGACGAAGGAGACCCCGGTGCTTTTATGGACCGAGCGATTCTCGAATCTGACCCGCATCGCATCCTTGAAGGAATGGCATTAGCTGCCTTTGCCACAGGCGCGACGAAAGGTTACATCTACGTTCGTGCGGAATACCCACTCGCTATCAAGCGACTTAAAACAGCCATCCGTCAAGCGACAAAAGGGAACTTCCTAGGGGCTAACATTTGCAGCACACAGTTCTCTTTTACCATTGACATTCGTTTAGGAGCAGGTGCTTTTGTCTGTGGTGAAGAAACCGCGTTAATTGCTTCTATCGAAGGTAAACGCGGACAACCCAGACCCCGCCCACCCTTCCCCGCAGAAAAGGGA
>JAESSU010000356.1 GCA_016763955.1 Phycisphaeraceae bacterium
AGTCGCCGGTGGTTTTAGCTGCCTGCGTTTTGCTTTGGACGCTGCTATGGCTCGGTGCAATGGACGTTGCGGTGAACGTGATGTTTGCGTATCCCAAAACCCCTGATGCCAAGCCCAGCAGGTTGCAACAGTATTTTGAATACGGTCGCTCCACCGAAGGTAAAATTCGGTACATGGTCGGCGACACCAATAACACAACCGCATCGGTGAGTCTAGCAGGATGGATGGATGATGGTAGAGTTCGTCCCATCACAGCAGCAGAACCCAAGGGCATCCTCGTGGCAGTCTATGGTCAGAGTTTTACGCAACATGCAGCTAACGCTTGGGCAAAACAAAACGATCAACTCACGATGCGAATGATCCTTGGCCCAGGTGCGCCACTTAACCATTCCTATGCAAGTTATCTTGAAGACCGAGATAAACATGATGCGAAAGTTTGCTTGCTAGGCATACTTGCAAGCTCACTGCCATACCTAGACACCGTCGCGGGGATGACGTGGAGTTTTGAAAGGCCGTACACTTTTATGTTCCCACGTTATACAGTTAACCAGGGCAAGTTGTCTGTCATTGATCCAACGATTCATAGTATGGGGCAGTTTCGTGAGGCACTAAACGACCCGACGCGATGGTCACAACTTAAAACCTATGTTCACAAGCAAGATACGTTTTTTGATCCGCTAACTTTCAATGCCAATGTGTCAGATCATTCCGTGATCGCCCGAATGCTCAAGCGAGCGTGGGGCCAGCGACACATGCAGATGATGCGCGCAGCTTACCATACAAATCGTGGTTACAACACCCAAAGTGGTATTGCTCAGACAGCCCGTTTTCTGGTGGTCGATTGGGCCCAAAAAGTCCGAGCAGACGGCCGGCTCCCCATCGTATATATCATCAATGACCGAGGCTATTGGGATCATCTCTATCAGGAATTGGGCTCGACTCTAGATCAGCACGGCATTGCTTATGTCAGCACACATGAATATGCACCTGCTGATGATTTATCCAATTTCCAGTCTGACGGTCATTTCATCCATGCGGTGGACCAAATCACGGCTCAGAAATTTCAAACGATCTTAGATGAGTCGTTTGCACCTGTCATGCAATAGCGTCCCAAACGCGATTAATCACCGAGGGGGAATTTTCCTAAATGCTTGTTTTTAAAAGAACTATTTGATTCTTGCAAACATTTTAAACGGCTCAAATAATAGGACTAAGACGTTTTTGGGTGGAATTTTACTGAGCCTATTCGAGAATTTTCTAGCAGCGGTCTTGCAAGGCAATGAGGAGATGTTAATATATGCGTCTCGTTGCAATAGCGAGACCAACCTAAGCGGGTGTAGCTCAGTTGGTAGAGCATCACGTTGCCAACGTGATTGTCGACGGTTCAAGTCCGTTCACCCGCTCTTTGCTAAACGGCTGACAGATGATGTCAGCCGTTTTTTTTATGCGCTGAAATTGAGATTACAAGTGATTGACTTGCTTACGGTACTGGTCGTTATTTTGTCTTGATTGATCCCACTTCTTGATCGTGGTTAGCTCACTTAAACGTGCTGTCCTTGTCGGTAGGCTACGGGCGGTGTGCCTGTGAGGTTGGCTAAGACGCGAGAAAAATGAAACCGGTCGGTAAAGCCGCATTGTTGGGCGATCTGTTCAACACTAGCATCACTAAATCGCAACAGTTTAGCGGCCTTGGCAATTCGCCGTTCGCGGATGTAGTGTGCAGGTGTCTGGCCGATTTCCAAAGCAAAACGTCTGACAAAATGATCACGACTCAAATGACAAAACGTCGCAAGCTTGGCATTGTGTAATGCATGCTCGAGATGTTCTTCGATGTATTGCAATGTTTCAGCGAAGCGATGCGAGCCTTGCAAATACATTCTGCAAGTATCTAATTGCTCGTGAGTCAGTGAGTCCCATGCTTGACTCAGTGCGAGATTCAATAGCGATTGGATACGGTATTCAATGGCCAAAGTGTTCTGTGTTCCGAGCCAAGGTTGAGCTTCCAGGGACCGGCGTAATGATGTTAGCTCACGCGTGGAATCCAGCTCTAGAGGTTGGGTAAAGAGCTTGCGAATGAGAACCCCCGGCAAGCCCAGCAGGTCAAAGTGGATGTAGAAATGATCGATGATTTGATCATTGTGACAGTTGAATCCCACCCATGCGGGGATCAGATAAATACGTTTTTTTTCGAGTGTGTAACGCTTGGCGTTTTTTAGTTTAATCCATGCGCCTTCGCTGTTATTGACATAAAGTCTCCAGAAGCTGCTGCAAACGTTTTTTGCATTCCAATCCGTCCCTATGGGCCTGTTGTTGATCTCCAGAGTCTGTATAGAAATGGTGTTTTGGGGTTGCCAGGGTTGCTTCATGCTCGTTTGTCCTTGTTGAATCACGCAGCCATTTAAATTCAATACAACATAAATAGACATATCATCGTCGTTAGTGTGCGTGGTCGCAAGTTAATGTGCAGGCTAGAATTTTACATGCCGCTTAAATACGATAAAACCCGAAACATGTAGGAGCATGCTGTGAGTAGAAAACGTGGTGAACAATTAATGGCTGGAAAAACGTTAGACCATCGTCTGCCGGTGATGGAGCATTTAACTGGCATGTCATGCGAGGCGATCGTGCATTTCACGGGGATCAATCCCGTTGCCCAGCCGGATCGACTCAATGAAGCCTTTGGACGTTTGGCAGATGTTTTTGAGGTGGACCTGCTCTGGGGCGGGGGCTTGCCGGAAGTTGGGCGGGCGGTTTACGATTGGTCAGACGGGCAGATCGTCAAACTCAATCAAAAGGGTGATCAAATGGTGCAGTGGGGCGTTTTTGGTGCGGGGCATCAGGAGGGCGGCCGCCATTTTACGCATATCCCGTTGCCCGCATCACTAGATGAAGCATTGAACTTTGAGCCTTTAACATACTTTCCTAAGACGGTTGAAGAATATCGTGTGGCGTTCACTGCGGACTACGAAAAGATGCAGCGTAGTTGCGGTGATTTGTGCTTGCCGTTGCCGCATCACTATACGACCGCATTTCACTGGGCATTAGCGATTTTTGGTTTTGAATTGCTCTGTGAAGCGGGGATGGAGGAGGATCGCTTTGCGGTGTTGATGCAGAAGTTTGTGGACATCTCCGTGCGGATCACGACCGCTTGGTCACAGGTGCCCGGTGTTAAGGGGTTTATTTTGCATGATGACCTAGCGATGACCAGCGGGCCGATCTTCGCACCGGATTGGTATCGGCGACATATTTTTGTGCATACCCCAAAAATTTCGAGCCTCTGAAAAAGGCGGGCATTCCCATTGTGTTTACATCCGATGGCAACATTAACGCATTCATAGATGACATCTTTTTGGCCGGAGCAGACGGATTGAATTTTGAGTACACCGTCGATCTTGAGTATCTGGTTAAAAATTACAATGAGAAGATTCTTATCGGTAATATGAACAGCCAAATACTTGCTGCCGGTCCGCTTGATGCGATCACGAGCGAAGTGCATCGCTGTTTGGAACTGGGCGGTCAGGCTAGGCAATTCGTCATCAATGTCGGCGGGCAGATTACGCATGATGTTTCCATCGCTCACTTAGAACACTACCTCAACGTTCGCAAACAACTTAGTCGCCAGTTAGCGGCTAACACATTGTCTGCTTAAATTGTTTTCTCATACCTCATGGAGATTAAAAATATGACCACCATTCCCGCTTTAACAGTTCGTAGTCAAGTCGATGTCAGTAGTGGCAAAGTGCCTCTTAGTGTACGTCGGCTTTGTGATTTAACCTATCTCGAACGTAGTATCCATCGCATGCTTTGCGGATGGGGCAACCAGTTTCAAGGATGGGATGACAAGGTGGCGGTGTGTCGTCATGTGTGGGACCAAGCCTGCATCGTCGAGCGTTTGCGCAATCGCATTACTCAGTTCCCCGGCGTGCAGGCAGATGAGCCGGTGTCAGTGGAGCTGGAACGATTGGTTAATACGGTACTTTGTGCCCCATCGTTTGAAGACGCGTTGGATGGGATTTATCAGGTACTTAATACGTCAATAGTCAATGCGTATCTGGATTTCATTGGGGAGGTTTCTGGGATTCACGATGCGCCGACGCACCAGATCATTCGTGAGATTGTGACGATTAAAGATTTGCATCGTCGTTGGCGTAGTGAGTACCGCATGCGTGTGAATCACACCCCCGATGCGGTTTATATGCAACGCATCAACGAGCAGTTGCAAGCGGTGGGCAACCTGTCATCTTCGGTTAAAGTTGATCCGCAACACACGGCTGATCCTGTGGGGGTGAACACAGACTTTAGGCCGTTGAAGCATCGCGTTGATCCTACGTGGAAAACGTACGGTGATCGTGATTTGCTGGACTGGATTGCAGTGGACTTTGCCCAGAGTATCGAATCGCGACAGTTGTTTTGGGCAGTGGGTTACATGCGTGAGCTAGGCTTGGCTATGGAGCAATTGTTGTGGTTATACGATTCGCATGATTTGCCTTGGGCGTTTGGTCTTGATGAGAGTCGGCATATGTGGGATGAATCACGCCATGGTGATTCGGGCTATGCACGGTTAAAGGAATTGGGGATCGACATCGGGGAAGTTGGTTTTGCGCATGTGCGTGGTTTGCAGCGTGATGATGCGAATCACAATGTCTCGCAACCGACAGAGCCCATGTCACCGACAGCGCTTTACGACGTTCTGTTCTTCATCTGTATGGTCGCGGAGACGGGGCATTTTCGTGTGAAACGTGAAGCCTTTGCAGATTTTCGTGAGGGCGGTGATATGGCATCGGCGGAGATGATGCTCTATGACATTATCGACGAAACGATGCATGTGCAGTACGGTCATCAGTGGCTAGAGACGTTGGCACGTCGTGCAGGTATTGAACATGAAGGTTATGAGAAACGAGCCAGTGGTCTTCGGCAGCAAAAGCAAATCGATGCCGACGCAAGGGCGGATATATTACGGAAAATGCCCGACCGCCAAGCGTGTCCTGTGTACCAAAATTATCAGCAGCTACTTTCACACTTGCGTGAGCGATGTCCCTTGAGTAATGCCCGCACCTGCCCGCCACGGTCGTCTAAACCGATGTAACGGCTATGCCTGTAGGCTGACGAGATTGAGACTCTATTTTTATGAATCTGACACGTTGGGAAAGTACAAATGTGCTAACGCCAGTGCCGCGCCGTTGGCAGCAGGTTGAGGCTGTGGTTCGGTCCATAGATGCATCTGAACTCGATTGGCAAACTCACGCAAGAGTCGATTGCGAATCTGCTGAATAAGGTGATCCATGTAAGGCTCAATCGCGGGTAGGTCCGTCATCAATGTGACATGCGTGGGGCGGCAGAAATTCACCGCGTTGGAAAGCCCCATTGCAAGATGCTCTGTCATTTGTCCAAGTGCCTCACAATGCTCATGCTTGGTTAAAGCAGTTGTCAGTTTGCCTTTGCCGCCAAGTTGTTTGTAGTACGGGGTGCTGAAAATTCGTTCTAAGCAGCCTTCTTGTCCGCAGTAGCATAAGGGGGTGCGCACTGGCAGTCGTGTGTGTCCTAGTTCGTTGGAACTGACGACGCAGCCTTTAAGGGGATGTCCGTCGACCAGTAATGTGGCGCCGAGCATGCCATCAGATATGAAAATAATAAGGTGATCGTTTTTCGGCCAAGTGGCATGCTCTAGGAGCCATCGCGTTGCCAGCGCGTTGGTGAGGTTGTCGATTGCTAGTAAGCCATCGGTTACTTTGTCGAGCGGTTTGAGTGAGACCTGTTTGCCATCAGGCCAAGCTGAGCTGAACAGAATTTTTCGGTCTGACAGATCCAACGTGCCTGGGATGGCTAATCCTGTAAAAAGTGTTTGGGGCGTGATCATTTTTTTGAGCAATTTGCGAGCGGTGGGGATCAAAGTGGACGGGTCGCTTGCGGACACGTTTTTTGCGGTTCCCATGGCTTGGCCTAGCAGATTGTATCGCTCGCAATTCACTTGGCCAGGTGTGATCGATAGCCCTAAAACATGTCGCTGCTGGGGATCAATCTCCAAATGCACGCTGGGGCGGCCACGCGGTTTGACATGCAAGGCCCCCTCACGCAATAGCCCCATTTGAATCAGCGTGGCAACGTCTTGACCAATCGTATTTTTGCGGCAGTCCATCTGACGATGCAGGTCCGAACGGCTGCACTGTCCTGCTTGACGGACGATGCTCAATTCGTGAGCAAGACGCGGAGGTAAAAGCGTGGGGATGGAATATTGCTGAGTCATGGAAACATAATATACCCATCGCGTCCCATTTTGTCCGCGCCCAAAAACTTTGGAGACCTAAACAAGAGTTCCCAGACCACGTGGACAAACAACAGGGCAAGGTCATTAACTAGGGATAGAGTCTGTTTTTTGTTTTAGTTAAGGGTTGACTGTATTATATCGGATGCGATACAATGTATTATTAAAGGTAGACTAAATGAACACTGAGACACAAAAAAACAGGACTGCGCTGGTTATGATGGCGCATCCGGATGACGCGGAAATTTTTTGCGGCGGAACGCTGATCCGTTTGGCAGAGTTGGGTTGGCAGGTTCATCTTGCCACTGCTGCAAGGGGAGATTGCGGATCGATGGATCTTAGCCGTGAGGAGATTGCTCGCATTCGTTACGATGAAGGTGTTGCCGCAGCTAAGAGCATTGGCGGGACTTATCACTGTTTGGGGCTTTCTGATTTGAATGTGATTTTTGATGCAAACAGTAATCGTTTGGTGATTGATTTGTTCCGTCAGGTCAATCCATCGCTTGTGATCACGCATCCGCGCAATGACTATATGCTTGATCATGAGCAGACGCATTTATTAGCTCGCAGTGCATGTTTTGCTTATTCGGTTCCCAATGCTTCGGAGTTACCTCTTTTGG
Organism: Phycisphaeraceae bacterium; assembly: GCA_016763955.1. GTDB lineage: Bacteria > Planctomycetota > Phycisphaerae > Phycisphaerales > Phycisphaeraceae > UBA7800. The sequence continues at coordinate 6,883 of JAESSU010000356.1, forward strand.
CTGGGGCGGTGACACCGTATTTGTATTATGCCGACCCGCTTGAGGGCTGTGATCCTTATACCGGGCAATGGGTTGAGCCTTCTGTGTTGATTGATATTTCACAGCAGATTCAAGCCAAGTCGGACATGCTAGCCTGTCATGCTTCACAGCGTGAATGGTTGCGTGAGCATCATGGGATGGATCATTATATTCATTCGATGCAGCATCATGGGCAAATTCGTGGCAAGCTAGCGGGGTGTGCGTATGCAGAAGCTTTTGTGCAGCATCGCGGTCATCCTTATCCACAGGATGATTTGTTAAGCGAATTACTAGGTGGCATTCATACAACAGATACAGGAGAAAAAGCGTGACACGATCGATTAGCAAAGTTGCCCCCGGATGGTGGGATTACACGACGTTGGATACTCAGTTGCTTGCTGATGCAGCAGCTTTGAGGGCTAGTGATCTTGAGCAGTTATCTCGACCTGGGTTTACTGTGAAAATTTATGACACGCTTGAAGAGTTGTATTGCGCGCAAGCCTTGGAATACATCACTGCATGGAAGCAATCCACGCCGGACAATCCTTGTGGCATTTGTGGTCCGATTGGGCCCACTGAACAATTGCCCTTGGTTGCGTCGATGGTCAATGCAATGGATATCAATCTCAGTCAACTTGAGGCTCATTTTTGGGGTATGGATGAATGGGTTGATGCGGATGACAAGCCGGTGTCGCAAGATTTCCCGCTGTCATTTGCCCAGGCTGATTATGATTTATGTTTTGATCGGATTCGCCCGGAATTACTCATGCCCTTGTCCAATTTACATTTTCCTGTTGGCAACTTAAATGACTACAGCAGTAGTTATGATTCGGTACGTTGTGTGTTGATGCAAGGAGGTCAGGGGGAAGTTAAACACTGGGCGTTTAATGATCCACCTAAACGTGAAGGTGCGTACCAAGATGTGCCGCCGCCGCCGGAGGTGTATCGCAAGCTTGGAACGCGCGTCACGGATTTGCATCCTATGACGGTGATTCAAAATGCTCGGACATCCGGTGGGGGTTATGTTCCTCAAGTCCCCACGCGTGCTTGTACGGTTGGGCCGGTGGAAACATGGAAATCGGATCGTGTTTCGATTTGGCATCCGGGCTGTCATGACAATCCATTTGGGATTCGACTCACTGCATGGATGATCAGTAAAAACATTATTGATA
>JAESSU010000357.1 GCA_016763955.1 Phycisphaeraceae bacterium
AAAGCACCATTGATTATTGGACGGCACAATAGCGATTTAGCTTCAGACACACTTCCGGGGGCCGGAGGCCGGGGATCCAATAACATCGTAAAATATACAGATTTTAACGCCTGTACCGTTTGTGCCGTTAACTCGCTTGCTGATTTCGTCGATACGAATAACGATGAAACAGCCACGTATCTCCATTATCACCCCCAGCTACAACCAGGCTCAGTTTCTGGAGCGCACGATTTGCAGTGCGCTTAACCAGAACTATTCCAACCTTGAGTACTTCGTTATCGATGGCGGATCAAACGATGGTAGTGTGCAGATCATCAAGCGATACGAGAAACATCTTGCAAGCTGGCTTAGTGAAAAAGACAACGGGCAAACCGATGCCCTCAACAAAGGTCTCGCTCACTGCACGGGTGATATTATTGCCTACATCAACAGTGATGACGTTTATTTGCCTGATACCTTAAATCACATTGCACAACTAATGTCCGGCAACAACGCTGCGAACTGGGTGATTGGCCAATGTCGACAAATTGATGAAAACGACCATGATTTAGGCACTTTTGAACACACACTGCCCACAAGTTTTTCGAGCTATCTAAGCCGTGAGAGTGGTTTACTCCCCCAGCCATCGAGCTTTTGGAACGCAGAATTTTTTAACGACTACGGCTACTTTGCTTTGGACCTGCATTACAGCTTCGACTATGAATTTAACTGTCGTTTGCTCTCACAAGGTCAAGTTCCCACACTCACCGATCACCCCACTGCGGGCTTTCGAATGTGGGGCGAAAGTAAAGGCGGCAGTCAACCCATTGCCTTTGGTCTTGAACGCATTGAAATTGCAAAACGATATCTGCACACGCTTGATTTGCATGACCGAATCAAACTCATTCGCAACATGGGATACCGTCAACGTGCTTATGCGATCCAGCAAGCACAACTAAAAACAGGCGCAAGTCTCTGGTCCAAAATCATCACCAAACCTTGGTGGCTCGCATCATCTGATATCCGTCAAGCCCTAGTCCATGGACAGGAAAAACAATGAGCATGAACCTCACGATCATGTACATGCGATTCTGGCCTGACAAGCACGGCGGTGTGGAAGAACACCTCTGGCGGTTTGCCTCACGCGCAACAAAACATGCTAACGTCGAAGTTCTCGCTGAAAACCGCTCGGGCTTACCAGCGAGCGAATCGCCGATCCCCAATCTCACCATTTATCGTGCAAAAAATAACACGCCGGTGATCTGGCGATGGCCTTACCTTTCGCGTTTACGCATGTGGGTCAAACAACTCAAAGCCCACCCACCCAAAGGCTGGATATGGACCATTGAACCTGCCGCAACGATGGCAGCAATTATCTGTGGTTATGGCAGTCGCGTAATCTACAATCCGCCAAGCTGTTTAGGAACCATGCATCGCGTCTGGGAACACCAACCGCATATCGACACCATGAAAATCGCTAGCAGTATCCGATGGATGGACCAATTAGCCTACCAGCGTGCAGCTAAGGTTATCGTGGCAAGCAAATCACTGGGTAAGCAATACACTCTGTGTTACGGCTCACGGGACAATGTCCATGTGGTAAGTCGGGGCGTGGATCGTGAATTGATTGAGGAATTACCAAGCAAGCATCTCGCACGCAAAAACATGGGATTGGATGAAAATGCCTTTGTGATCGGGTTTGTGGGAAGACTCGATCCGTGCAAGGACATCCCGCATTTAATCAATGCCTGTTCATATCCGGGTGTCTTACGTCCACAAGACCGGGTGCTGATTATCGGCGACGGCCAGGACAAATTGCGGATCCAAAATGCGATTCATGCCAACGGTTTAAGTGACCGGGTGATTTTGGCGGGTTCGTTACGTGACGAAAAATTACGTGAAGCATATGCTGCCATGGACATCTTTGTTTTACCCTCAGTCTATGAAGGTTATGGCATGGTGATTCTCGAAGCCATGGCTGCGGGGCTGCCTGTTATTAGTCGACCAGGTGACTGGAAGACATCGTTTACCTCCATGCCAGAGATGATTCAAAATCGGATCACCGGTTTACTGATGCACGAACATGATCCCGAAGACCTTGCAGAAAAATTGCAAGAAATGGCACATCATCCCCAACGACGCATCGACATGGGCAAACGTGCAAGGGCCTCATTAACAAACCGTTCATGGGAATCAGTCACCCAGGACTATCTCAATATTCTCAACTCAGATGCGTCAGGCAATGCCATCGCCATCGCGGCCTAGGTTCAATAGGGCAATGATACACGCCTTTTTTGCCCCATCACTTCAAACCTACCTAATCTTAAAAAAAAACAACATTCATCCCAGGGACACGTTAAGTCGCGCTTCTTTTATGACGATGTGACCTATGGCCAGAGGTTTATAGAGCCATTGGCTGTGGACACAACCGATCTATTGATGATTACAATCGGCAACAGTTTGTTTGTTTTAATCAATCAGATTTAAAATGGGTAGGACCGGAAAAGAGGTAAATATAATGCCAGTAATCACTGCGATTATTCCGACTTTCAATGACCAAGATTTTGTCGAACGCTGTCTTTGTAGCGTCATCGACCAGGCTGTTGATGATGTTCAAATCATTGTCATCGACCGTGGGAGCAGCGATCAAACCCGAAACACCATCCATTTTTATGAGTCTCAAGTGGATCAAGTAATCGATGCCCCAGGCACGACACTAGGTGCTTCTATCAATCGCGCACTGCTTCATGCAAAGGGGCGATATGTCACCGTCCTACGTGGCGATTGTCTTCTAATGCCCGGCGCGATGGAAACGATTCGTGACCACATTAAACATCATCCGCAAACCCACTGGCTCGCTTCGACCAACCTTCGCATTGACACCGATGATCATCTTAAGGGGAATGTCAACCCCACCTTGCCCGAGCATCTAGCAGACTATCTTAAACACAACGCTGGCCTCATTCCCCCTGCGGGAGTCTTCTGGCGTAAAGCATTAATAGATACTGTGGGACTTTTTGATAACGATTTGGAAGACGCATACGACTACGATTTTTATTGCAGACTCCTTGCAGCAAATCACCAGCCCATGCTCATTGATCGAACGCTTGCAGCTGTGCGCGAGCATGTCATTACGGAGCCGATGCATGCATTAGATACTGCCGAACAATATATTCATGTCGCACGCAAGCATGCCATGAACTTGCCCCTCACCCAGCGTTATGCACTATGGGGGAATTGTGATCTTCGTCAGCGCATCATCACGCTCGCTCGTGCAGAGATGCAAGGGGAAAAATCGCAAAACTATCTCGCATGGAAGCTTTTCACACACCCATGGTGGATCAGCGATCACCATTTATGGGAAGCCTTATTCAAAGAACATCAGCAAACTCAAAACGACGAACAAAACAAAGAAGCAGCCTGATCAATCGAAATATCAATGCTTAGGAACAACGCTAAACCGATTGGATTTTATTCATGACCGAAATGACCATTACATTACCCACTGACCCTGTCATGGCTCGCTTGGCCCGTAAACTCCGAGGCTTCAAAATCACACCCACCAGCCGAGTCACACAAACCGGCCATAAGCTTGCGACGGTCAAAGTACACCATAACGGCCAAAGTGCTCAACTGGTGATGCGTCAAGGAACCACGGATATGGATCTGGTTCGTATGATCTTTAATGCGCGGTGCATGTACCATCTACCTAAAGTCGTTAACCCATCGATCATCTTTGACTGTGGTGCAAATATTGGCATGACCGCATCCTATTTTGCAATGACGTATCCCAAGGCAACGATCTACTGTTTTGAACCGCTGCCGGACAATCTGGAATTACTTCATGAAAATATCGAACAGTTTGGTGATCGCGTCAAAATTATGCCTTTCGGACTTTCGCAAGACGTTGGCAGCTTCACTTACAACATGTCCGCCAATCCCAACAGCTTTGGCGGTGGGACATTCTGCAAAGTCGGCGGCGATGATGACCGAGCACTAGAACTGTCCGTGCGCACCGTCGGTGATGTGATCGATGAGCTAGGCATCAAACAGGTTGACCTGTTTAAACTCGACACGGAAGGCTCAGAATATGCCATCCTCAAGGGAACGCCCCCATCAATCTACCGCAACGCTCAAGCGCTCGTCGGTGAACTGCATGGTGTCAATGACTGGGACTTTTGCAACCTCATTAACGACAGCCACAACATCGGTATTGACAAACCTTACAATCGCCGATGTTATGAATTCGTCGCGATTCGCAAGGACCTGTAATACGCACTCAAACATTCCCTCACAATAAAAAACGCACCTGATCTGTTATGGATCGCGTGCGTTTTTTATTGTGGTGACGAACGGTCAATTATTTTTTGCCATCAGGTGAATACATATGCTGCGGCGTATCGGCCCCACCTGCGGGTACTTTCACCGGGCCTTGGAGCAATGGATCGCAAGTCCGCTGCATCCAGTTTTCCAGACGCTTACGCATGTCTACTCGCACATCCTGCATGTCATCACGCTCCACAAGATTAACCCTCTCATTGGGATCAAATTCCAAATCGTAAAGCTGTTCCTGTGGCACATTGCGATGAGCCCATTGGAAATTTGCCCAGTGCGTTTTGCTGATACTATTATCACAGTTGGACATCACGGTCGTACTAAAATCATCAAATAGACGAATGTACTTGTACCGTTGCGTCCGCACACAACGCTTCGGTTCATAGGCAACATGATGGGTCACTTCTGAAAAAATTTCGTCATTGATTTGGGACACCTCTTCGCGCACCAAAGGCAGGACACTCTTGCCTTGGAGATAGTCTGGTTCATCAATTTCAGTGAGCTGGCAAATCGTGGGAAAGAGGTCGATGTGGCTGACCATGCTTTGGATGACTTTACCGCCGGTAAAACCTTGCGGGCCTTTGATGATGAGCATCACGCCGATACCAAAGTCCGTCAGTGAACACTTCATTGCAGGGAAAGCGATGCCATGATCGGTGGTGCAAATGATTAGCGTATTATCTTGCAAACCTGCTTGTTTAACGGCATCAAAGACCACCCCCATTTTGCGGTCAAGCGTGCGAGCCATGGATTTGTAGCATGCCATGTCATAGCGCGTTTGCTCATTGTCTGGCAAAGGCGTGGGCGGCATGCAATAGCGTGGAACATCTTGCGCGTCAGGTTCATTAGGAAACTCACGATGCGTTTCATAGAATCCCACGGAGAGGAAAAAAGGCTTGTCATGTTTTTGCTTGATAAAGTCTGCAGCCCATTGTTCTCGTTCCGCATTTTCAGGAGCGAAAGTATCATAAGGAAGCACCTGTTGTGGGTCGGCAAACGGCTTGGCTGCGATGTGCTGAATCCCTGCTAGGGCAGTGGTATATCCATTTTCACGCAGCAAATGTCCGACATGCTGTTTGTAATCGTTAAGTGCAAAACCACGGTGAGCAAGTCCGAGCATGCCTGCACTATGGGGCGATTGACCGGTGAGCAATCCTGCTCGTGAAGGCGAACAAGTCGGCCCTGAGCAGAAGGCTTTACGAAACAGGATGCCTTGCTCTGCAAGCTTTTGAATATTGGGCGTGTCGATGTCATGGCCGTAAGGTTGGACATACCGACCCGTATCATGCGAATGGATATAAATAATGTTCAAAGGCTTCATGATCACTCCTGCGGGTCATTAAGATATTTTTGCAGCACGGGTTTAATTTTGTCAGCAATAAGTGCATATCCCTTGGCATTAGGATGCACCTGATCGGACATCAATTCTCGATGCCCGAATATCCCGCCCAACATGTTAGACACCTGCGGGCAGCCGGTCTCTTGTGCCAATTCGCGGTAACGCTTGGTCCAAGAGCCCCCTAACGGGAAATCGACTGAAACTAAAATGACCAAAGCACCGGTCTGCTGAACAGCCTTGATCATCTGTCGAAGATTATCAAAGGTCGCGTCCTTATCACGCTTGTGCAAAAAGTCATTGCCTCCTAATCCCATGAGCACAATTTTAGGATCATGATCTAGCACATCTCGTTTAAGGCGTTTAAGTCCGTCTTCTGTGGTGTTGCCAGAGATGCCTTGATTGAAAATGGGAACCCCTAATTTTTCGGACAAAATTGCAGGATAAGCACGCTTTTTTCCTGCCCCTTTACCTTCTGTTAGCGAGTCACCAAAAGCAATGATATGCGTGCCTGTGGGTTTGGCATTGGTAATGGGATAGGATGCCTCACCACCGAAAAACCAGTATCCAAGAAGCCCCAAAAACATCAACAATGCGATATAAAATAGTTTACGCATATCTCTACCTAATCTCCTTGAATCACAGTGTACTATCTACGTCGAGTTAAAGCCCAATGTCTTGGAACAAGGCATGCACTGTGATTAAAGCCTTTTGCAAAATTATGTTCTGCCTTGAATGATTCATTGCCTGCGGGAATCCTACGACTTCCTGCTGCTTTTTGTTAGGCCAAAGCCGTAGGAAGTGACGCAGTCAATTCCTGCAAGGGACGGGGGCGGCATATCATGATGCAAAGTGCTCTAAAGCCTTGCAAAACCGCAAGCGATTATTCTTGCCCCTCCTAAAAAAATCATTTTTGTTCACGGTATTTTAAAAAACCGTTAAATTTCGGGCATTATTGCATATTTAGGACAAAAAAACGGTTCACCGCTTTGCACACACAATTAACCTGCGAGTAAACTGGTCTACTCTATGGACCAACACCGAGCTATCAACGAACTGACCCAAGCCGTCGGCAGCACAACATACTCACCGACCCCAATGAGTTGTGCGTCTACGAATGTGATGGATTCCCTATCGCCAAGGGCATGCCATTGGCAGTGGTATTCCCAGAGAGCACGCAGCATGTGAGTCAATGCGTCAAAATTCTCGCAGCACATAATCTGGCCATCGTGCCTCGCGGCAGTGGGACCGGGCTTGCTGGGGGAAGCGTGGTCTATAACCAAGGCGTGATCATCTGCACAACCCGTATGTCTCAAATTCACAAGGTGGATATTGAGAACCGCGTGGCCATCGTGCAGGCGGGTTGTCGAAACTTGACATTGACCGATGCCATTGCGTGTACCGGCTTGCGTTTTTCACCAGACCCCTCAAGCCAACGTGCATCTACCATCGGCGGGAATGTGAGCACCAATGCCGGCGGGATCAATACCCTTAAACATGGCGTGACTTCCAACCATATCCTAGGGCTGGAAGTCGTCTTGCCCGATGGTGAGATTTTGCAAACCCGAACCCACCAATGCTACGACGGCATCGGCCCGGACTTGCCCGGATTACTTTGCGGTAGTGAAGGCATCCTTGGGATCATCACGCGTGTGTGGTGTCGTCTGGTGCCTGACCCCAAAGCATTTCGCACGATTTACGCGGTCTTTAAAACCAATCATGACGCTTGCAAAACCGTGGCCGATGTCATCGCCTGCGGCATCGTCCCCACCAGCATGGAGATGATGGATGGCAAGATGATCCAAGTGGTCGAAAACGCATTTCACTTTGGCTTTGACACCACCGCCGGCGCGCTGCTTCTAATTGAAGTCGATGGTGTGGATGAGATACTTGATGATGAGATGAATCAAATCATTGCCATTGCCAATGAAAACCATGCGATGGACATTGAGTTTTGTGCCGATGCTGCGCGTCGCGCAGAACTCTGGGCTGCTCGCAAAAAAACCTTTGGTGCCATTGGCCGAATCAGTCGCAGTTACTGCACGATGGATGCCTGCGTGCCTCGTTCCAAATTGCCCGAGGTGGTTCAACGCGTCACTGAAATTGGCGCGAAACACGATCTGCAAATCAACAATGTCTTTCATGCTGGCGATGGTAACATTCATCCCATCCTACTATTTGATGAAGATGACGCAGCACAAGTCCAGCGGGTCATGCAAGCCAGTGAAGAGATACTCGAATACTGCGTAACCATCGGAGGCACGATCACCGGCGAGCATGGTGTGGGTGTTGAAAAACTAGCAATGATGCATGTCATGTTCAATAAACCAACGTTAAAAATGTTCCTTGATCTTAAAAAAGCATTCGATCCCAAACAAATGTTAAATGATGCCAAACTCATCCCAAGTGACAAACTCAGAATTGATTTACACCAACCCCCCGGAAGTTCCGAACACCCTCTCACGGGCAATTTTACGAAGAACTCACCAGGAGGTGCCCTGTGAATAAGTCGCAAACCAATCCTCCTATTGTGATTCACAACACTGATGAGTTGGCTAACGCGGTGCAAAAAGCACGCGAATCCAAAACGCCTTTGGTAGACTATGGCTTGTTTCATGCTCAGCTTGGACACCAGCCACCGGTATCACACACTGCCTTTACCCAAAGCGGCAATATCATTGAACACTATGCCAATGACTTTACCATCACCGCTTCAACAGGCATCACCATGGGGCAACTCAATGAGCAACTCATGGCCACCGGCCAGTTTCTCCCCGTCAATAGTGATGACGATCTGACGAAGAAAATCAAAGATACTTTACGCTATGAGAAGTACAAAATATATCATACTGATACTAAAGATTCT
>JAESSU010000358.1 GCA_016763955.1 Phycisphaeraceae bacterium
AAGCAGCTGACGAGCACCGAGGCATCTCATTGTTAATGGCAGATGTGGCCGAAGTGAGCCAACGAACCGTGCAGAATTGGCTAGCAGGTGAGCATGTCATCCAACTGCCACACATTACCCGCCTGCTACGGTCACAACGGACACCACAGAATATCAAAGACGCGCTGATGGCACTGATCACCGAAGGCAGTGGTTACTCTGCATCATCAATGACTGATGCGGATCTGGATGCCGATGGTGATGGCAAAGTGACTTGTGGCGATGCGCTATTGCACGTTGCCACAGCCTGTGAAAGCTCAGGCACCTGTGTTCGGAATTTAGTTGCAGCATTATCAGATGGACAAGTTGATCCAGACGAATACACCAATGCCCGTTGGCAGTTAACACACAACATTACTGCGATCCATCGTGCTTTGGCGGCTTTGGATCAAGGGGTTGATGCTCAGGTCAAACGCCGATCTGCAATCAATCACAATTTTTCAGACACCTACAAATCATCATCGTCACCTACAAATCGTCAACATCCAAACCCAAACAACAGTAGGTCAGGGGTTGATGGTCAAGCACAGGGGTGACACACACCATCACCAGTGGGCCAACGCTCATTGGTGATTTTTTAAAGGATAGTTATGAGCCAGGCTGAGGTTAACAAAGACAACCTGCAAAAATTACGTCAAGCATTAGCGGACGAGCAGCTTAGCTCAGGTGAAAAGATTTCAGCTATGACGCGCTATGGATTATTGCTTTTTTATTCAGTTAATAAATTACGCATGGATGTATTTGAATCGATGTGGGACTGTCTTGAGGCTGGGGACCTTTATCACTTTGACCAAGCAGTTAAGTGGCTCATGGGCGTGACGAATGTCCAGCGTGATGTGACAATTGAAAAAATATCAGAAAAGCTTTTACATTGATTAAAAACAGCCTATTGATACTGCTTTTTGTACCCGTGCTTTGTGTTGGCATGTTGGCAATGTGTTTCGAAGCATTAATTGGAGATTGAAGTGACTCGACTAGAAACAACAGATCAAATAATCGAATCAATCCAAGTCATCCTGATGGATGATGTAATTGATCCAAGCCGCCGGCTTGCGATGGTGAGTGATCTTGGCTTAATAAAAAACAACGGTTATGCAGACGGCGTGATTGAGGTTGCAATAATTTTATGGAAACACTTAGAGATGGCTGAAAGGCTCAAGTTTTTAAACCTGCAAACAGTTCAGATTCGTGAAATGAACTGGGGGGGATTGATCAGGATCACAGAAGTTTGAAACAACATTTTGCGGTGTAGGGAAGTGGTCAATCCCGCTGGGCTCATATCCCGGAGATCATCGGTTCGAATCCGGTCGCCGTTATTTAAGTAAGCCTTAATTATCAAAAATTAGAACATTAGACCACCGTGAAAGTCACGGCGCGATCGTTACGTTTGGAGCTTAAATAACATGGTTGCATTTAATTTGCCATCACATCACCCAAAGAATCCACATCAGCAAACCCCCACGTTTTATGCGGACGAAATGGATATCGCTCAAATTAGTGATGAGGCAATCGCTGCAGAAGGTCGGCACACTCAGCAGTTGCTTATCAATACTGAAATCCAAAAATCAGATGCACAATTACAGGCTGCTTTTGCTCATCATCATCGCGTTAAAAACCTAGTCCGCTTGATTGATGATTATTTACCTGTGTTTGCCCGAATCATGCTCATCATCATCGTGCTGGCGAGTTTCTACATGTATTACCAAGTTTTTACGAACTAACCCAATCCCTAAAAACAAGGGAATAACAACAGGAGATTTTATTGTGGCACAACCCGGAAAATATATTGCGCTTGGCATCGAAAATATTGGTGAGGGGAAATTTAAAGCTCAGTTTGACAAAGCGTTTGAAAAAATACACCAAGAACTGATGGACTTTGAAGAAAAAAGTGGTGATAAAACTGGCACCGCCACATTAACCACAAAGATCACACTGTCCCGGCTAAAGGGCACAGAAGATTTTGCGGCGATTCAGTATGAGTTTAGTAGTCGAACACCAACACTCAAACATACCACGAATGCCATCATGACCCAAGGCCGAATGCTGTTCAATCCAGAAGGTGACAGCCTTAATGATTCAGACCAATCACTCATGACCTTCACTCGCAGTGGTCAGAAAATGGCGGCCATCAATAAAGATACCGGCGAAGTGGTTGAGCCTGATCAAAATAGTGATATCGCTGGCCAAGTCGGAACTGCATAAAGACCTTTTGGCGTACCTATCTCGAACAAAAAAACTAACTAACTTTATTCAACTCAACAGGAGAATCATATCGTGGAAAAAATCGACCAACTCGTAAACAATATTATGCAAGACATTGCCAACAAAGGACGCGGGCAGGTATTGAGCCTTGTGGGTGATGATGATAAAAAAATCACCATCGAAATCAAGGAATCACTCCGCCCAACGGATGAATCTGAAAACCCAACTGATTACCGAAATCATGTTTTGCATGACCAAGAATCGTTTTTGGCATTTGCTAATAAATACGGCGATCCGAAAAAATCATTGGTCATTATCGGGAAAGAAAAAGTTGTCCTGGTGATCGATGAAAAAGCCAATGATAAGCAACGTGGCCTGCGTGAAAAAATCACTTTCCCACTTGAACAATCCGACGATTGGAAGGAATGGACGTTTGCGCTGAATAAGGCGACAGATCACCGCAGCTTGCTTCGGTTCCTGTCGAAACATGAACACAACTTACAGACACCTGAACTACTACAGACCTTGCGAACACTCAAGATGACTAACACGGTCAATATGGAAAGTGATGTGCAAGAAGATGGTGAATCCATCGGCATTGCCATGAAAACCAATGGGGGTGAACAGATCAAGAAGTTCAAAAAGACAATCCTAATTCACATGGCTGTGTTGGATCAAGATGTGCTTGATGACAACCTGTGGGTGGAGGTGGCAATCAAACTTGATGTCAGTTTGCCCAAAGAAGCTAATCAAGGGCCTATGTTCACTTTGACATGCTCGACCATTAAACAGATCTACGCACAGCGTGTTCAAAAAGAAGCTAAGGACATCCGCACAGCACTAACTGACGCATGGCTAGTGGTCATGGGGGACCATGATGAAACTGCCCGGTCATACGTTCGTGGCGAGATTGTTCAAAGCGATAACTAAACCCAAACTTTAAAAATAACGCCCCGCAAGGCTACCGCTTTGCTAGGGCTTTTACTGATTAACTGCCTCATCCCGTCCCCGGAGTGACACCATGCCTGATCAAAACTTTGGAATTAAAGCCCGACAAATTGTAGGCCCGCAGTATCGGACAGTGACCGAAATGATGCGGACAACTGGTATGAGCAGAGTATCCATCATGCACACGCTAGAGGACAAGCAATGGCTTTTTAAGGTGCATCAACCCGGCTTGGTGTGTTATCGACTTATTGATATCGACTCGACACCCACCCACATCCAAAAACTAGACGCTAAACAACTCACACCTGGGGCAAGGCCCGGAAGGATGGCAAAGCATGCCAAAGCCAGAGCAGTCGCAATCGCAGATAAAACCAACGACAAAGCACGTGATGTATTACGGCACGGTCACCACCCGTAACCTCAAAACAGGTGTGAATGAAAAATTTAACGTCACCGTTAATGTTGATTTAGACCGCCTGCAAATCGAAAAACATGCACAAAACATGAGGCATAATCGCCGCGGTTTACTTAACGGGGCAATTGTCATCATCCTTGATCCCCAACCCACAATCGAAGTGAACGGACACGCTTAATGACACCACAAGGACGTGGACAACTTAAACAAGCCATTGAGCCTGCTAATCAACTCAGGCTTGCCCAAAACGGTAAACGGGGCTGGCAATACGACTGGCTTATTTGGTCAGTGGGTACCGGAGCTATCGCATCACTAAAAGGTGCAGAACCCATCGTGCTTATCTCATTACTCGCACATGCAAACTACCAGGGGCACAGTTGGCCTAGCGTCAAGCGGATCGCAGCCGAAACCGGCAGCAACGCTCGAACCGTCCAACGCGCCTTATCATCGCTGGTAGAGCATGGTCGTGGGGTGATTCGCCGGCTTGAGCCGGGGCACGACAACCGACGTACCGCAACTTATGTGTTTCAACCATTTGACCCATCAGATGCACCCTCAATCGTTGTTGATTTTACATCCCTAGGGGTGACACCAGTGTCGCCTAGGGGTGACACCAGTGTCAGGGGGGGGGTGACACCAGTGTCGCCTAGGGGTGACACCAGTGTCACCCAAACTCAGGTATTGAACTCAGAAATAGAACTCATCGTCGAAAAGGCGGGCGACGACGACGAATTGTTTAATTCTTCAAATCCAAACCAAAGCCAGCCAGACCAAAACCCAGCTACCGGCGGATTATTCGATGATTCGGAAGCTAGCCAGGCGTTGATTGAGGGATTTGAGTGGGATCCCCGTGATGCAAGGTCACTGGTGCAACGATACGGCCATGCTGCTGTGATTGATGCGGTCAAGACGGTTGAGTTTTATCAAAATCACAAGATACCAGTGGGCGGCAAGCAAGTGAAAAGTC
>JAESSU010000359.1 GCA_016763955.1 Phycisphaeraceae bacterium
ATTGATATCATCTGCTGCATAGGTGATCCCCATCATTTCGTTAATGATGCAAATGTAATCCATCCATAGCAGCCTGTCAATTATTATTTTTTTGCAAAGTGTTCGATGCAACTGGGCAAGACCTTGCTAACAGGAATAATCCTAACACCACGATCGGCCAAACCTGAAGCATCAAGCGATTCACAGAGGTTCCCAGATGCCAGTCCAGATCATGGGGCGTTAGTTGGTAAACCAGTAAATAAGTCAATATCTGCAAACTAATTAGTAACAGAACGCCATATGCGGGCAGTCGCTGACGCAATCGCTGCCACGGGCGAAAAGTCAACACCCAAACAATGGACAATAGCAAAGCCCACACTGGATGTAATTTAAGAAAAACATCCCAGACATACTCAAAGATCAGACATGTATGTTGCCAATCAAACAGACGACTAGTCAGTGATGATGTGGATATGCCCGTCACCATATCATTGGTCGCATCAGCCATCAGGTGCACGCTTAACGGCATCCAGAGAACCGCAGTCAACGCACCACACCAGACCGCTGCCATCGGAAATAATCGACTCCGATTCACCACACACACACGAACGCCCACGATCAAACTCACCCAGAAAACCCAAGGCCAACCTTCATTTTTGGTCCACGCGCATGTGCCGGTCATCAAGGCTAATAAAACAAACATCCATATTGCAGAGCGTTGTTTGATATCTTGCTCAGACAACCAAAGATACAAAAGTACAGCGCTAGCGGTCATGTAAGCGCAAAGCGTGTGATCAGCATATTGCCAAAACGTTATTCCCCACCAATATTGTGTTCCCAAAAGAATTGCACCTGCTAACAGTGCTGCAAAAATACTTGCCTTTCGCATCAACACCCCCACTAGCATTAGCACTGCCATTGCTCCATGGGCAAAACCAAACCACTGAGTGACTAATGGATTCCACTGTCCATACAGCACACAAAGCCTTGCAGCCGAAAGACTGTGAAACAAAGGATAGTCCGGGTGCTGGGTATCACTGCTAAAAATCTGCTGCCATTGCTCGGTGGGATGTGCTAAATAAACCACACGCAAATTCCACATTGCAGCAGCATCCCACAATCCATAGGGCGCTTTTAGTGCCAGCGTACGAACTGACAATAAGACGGCGACCAAACCTAAAAAGACGACACACCACGTCACGTAACAAAATACCCGATGCAACATATTGTCATTTTGTGCCGGGGTAGGTTCAAGTGCTGACGCATGAGCCTGCCGAGTCCTGCCGCAAATTGCAAGCAAGCAGACTAATAGTAGTTCCACCAAAATCCAACCCAAAAATGCATTGGGCCAAAGTAGTAACATTACATAATAAATCAGACTCGTGAGCAGTTGTCCTAGCAGATAGGCTAGAACAATACGAACCATCAGCCCCCCGTTTAACGCGGTCTGCCAATGCATTAAACGCAGACACTGCCAGCCCAACGCAAAGTTGAAAATAATACCGATCAGAGCGCTAAATTCAATCATGGTTGTACCTGCTTACAAGTCAAGCCAAACCCTTTATCTAATTTGATGATGACTTGGCGGTCATTTTCTTTTAGCCACTGATTCAATGTCTGATTATCAGGGGACTGGACAAGCACCCATGGCAACGCGATAGTATCGACTGTCCTAATGGGGGCTAGTGCCATCTGAATATAATAATAGGTTCCTTTTTCAGGCTGCGAAACATGAACCCCTAGCACTTTACAATCCATTTTATCAAGATCATTTTTGACCTGATGTAAACCATCCACCAACGATTTGTACATTGGCGTGACATGTCTATCGCTGATAAACGACGTAAATTGTCGCAACCGCGTCATACATAATCCGATCACTAAAATCCCTAGTGACAAGCGCAATATGAGAGTGAAGCGCTTCATAAAAAATACCGTGTAAACCAGAAAAGAATATTATAGTCAACCTTCAATACAACGAATAGAACTCATTTCCAATTCAAGATTTCACACGGCCATCAATCAACTTCCGTGCATGAATAATCGCTTCATCAATGTTAGCAAAGATATGATCGTGGCCCAACTCTTCTAACAACCCTGCTCGACCTAAAGCAATCATCGGTTGCGTATGGGGTGCGGAGAGTATCAGGTGAACATGTCCAAGCCGGCAGACGTGCATATACTCACGAATCACATGAATCCCTGTTGCATCTATCACTGAAACATGGCGCATACGGAGAATCATTACTGTAACGTGAGGTGTGGAGATACTTCGCAACGTTTCTTTAAACTTGTCTGCTGAGCCGAAGAAAAATGGGCCATTGATTTCATAGACTTCGACACCTTCAGGAATGTAACTCCGATCAAATACGTTGCCATTGGTATCGATTTCAGGGTCATCAAATTCATGTGCAATTGAACCAATGTTAGCGATCTCCGACATCCGGCGAATAAAGAGCACCGCCGCAAGCACCAATCCAATTTGCACTGCGACAGTCAGATCCACCAGCACTGTAAGCAAGAACGTGCTAAGCAGAACCACGACATCGCTTCGCGGCGCTTTGAAGATATCCAGAAAATGATCCAACTCACTCATGTTGTAACTCACAACGACAAGGATACCCGCCAGACAGGACAGCGGGATGAGCTTCGCTATGGGTGCCAGAAACAGGAGCAACAGTGCCAATGTCAACGCATGGATAATGCCCGAAACTGGCGTTTTACCACCGGCTTTGATGTTGGTAGCGGTGCGAGCAATAGCGCCTGTTGCTGGGATACCACCGAAGATTGCTGACCCGATGTTGGCAATGCCCTGTGCAATGAGTTCAGTGTTGGAACGGTGGCGTCCCCCCGTCATGCCATCAGCAACCGTTGCAGAAAGTAATGACTCAATTGCAGCAAGTATTGCGATGGTAAAGGCAGACGGGATCAAGCCACGCATACGAGATATATCAAACATCGCAAAACTAGGTGCTGGCAAGAGCCGGGGTAAATCACCAAAACGGCTACCGATGGTTTCAACATCCAAACTCAGCATCGTCGCTAATGCAGTTGCAACAAGCATCCCCATGAGCATGGCTGGAATTCTGGGAAAATACCGGCGCGTCATCAGAATCGTAACGATGGTGAGAATACCTATACCCGTGGCTGCAGAGTTAAGCGACGTCAAGTGTTGAGAATAGGCATACCACTTAGGGATAAACTCAGAAGGGACATGCTCCATTTGCAATCCAAAAAAATCTTTTATCTGCGTTGAGAAAATGACAACGGCAATGCCAGTCGTAAAACCAGTTGTGACAGGGAACGGGATAAATTTAATCAATGCACCCATACGAGCAAAGCCCATGACGATGAGCATGACACCTGCCATGAGTGTGCAGATGACCAGACCTTCATAGCCATGTTGTGCCACGATAGCAGCGACGATCACAATAAACGCGCCGGTGGGACCGCCAATCTGCACGCGAGAACCCCCCAGCAGTGAAATGATAAAGCCGGCAACAATTGCGGTATATAGTCCACGCTCAGGCCCGACACCGCTGGCAATCGCAAACGCC
>JAESSU010000360.1 GCA_016763955.1 Phycisphaeraceae bacterium
GAATTAACACAAATATCGATCGCCATTTGCGGGTCACACGCAGCATCCACATAGACATGACAGTTGCCGGTGTAATGCTTGATCACTGGGATATGTGCTTGTTCAACGACCGCTTTAATCAGTGACTTCCCACCACGGGGGATAGCAAGATCAATCCGGTTATCCATTTTTAGTAACGCACCGACTGCGGCGCGATCTGTGGTTCCCACAAGTTGCACGATGTCCGGGTTAAGCCCCGCATCTTCTAATCCACCGCGGACACAATTTGCTAATGCATTATTGGAGTGAATCGCTTCTTTGCCACCGCGTAAGATTGTTGCATTACCACTTTTGATACACAAAGCCGCAGCATCACTGGTGACGTTGGGGCGGGACTCAAAAATAATCAAAATCACGCCCAGTGGGACGCGAACTTTTTGTAAATTTAAGCCGTTGGGCAGGACACGCCCTTCAATGATTTGGCCTAGTGGGTCAGACTGTGCTGCAATTTCACGAACTGACTGTGCAATCTTTGCGATGCTTTTGTCATCAATTTTCAGACGGTCAAGCATTGCAGGCGACAGACCATTGGATTGCCCCGCATCTAAGTCCTTTGCATTTTCTGTTTGGAGAAGCTCAGATGAAGCTTCAATTCGATTGGCAATGGCATAAAGAGCTGCTATCCGCTGTTTGCTCGCAACACTGTTAAGTGACCGGCTCGCCGCATAAGCGCGATCTGCAAGGTCTTGACAATATTGTTGTGTATCGGAAATAGTCACATTAGATGCTGTGTTAGTCATATCACAAGCTCCTACTTTGGAGGTCAATTACTTCAAAGCATTGCATTTTAACAGGAGTTAGCCAGTGATGCGATTACTGCTTGGCAGTAATGCGGAGATTGATCGCTGCGGGCGCTTCGACAAGTTTTACGGCATCGGGCTTTTGGATATGCGGGACGATGGCAATGGACTCTTTGCCCACCCCTTTAGCAAGCTCATCAGCTTCGAGTTTAAGGTCCGCCCAGATTTTGATTTTGCGTTCACTAATCTGGTCGATCAGGTCATTGGGACCTGTGATTTTAACGGCTCGAATGAGCTTGTCCTCATCATTGACTAAGCTCACTTCATATTTGATCGCTGAAGCAGCAGGCAAAACAAAACGAACCGCAATACTGGAGATGGTGGCAGACTTAGCTTGACGGGTGAGGGTGAATGTCACTTGGGCAGTCGAAGGCTCGATTCGGACATCTTCGGTACGCACCGTTTCTGGGGGCAAAAGTTGTACCGCTTTAAGCGTGTGTGTTTGATTTAGGGTCAGTTGATCCAATAGCTGTTTGCTGAGCCTTGCCTGTATGACATCTTGTTCGGTGAGATTATTTAATAGGTCCTTAGGCAGATGCATGATTGCAGTGGCTGGCTCAATGACCACATCTTGAATCTGTGAATCACCTTCTGTGAATTCTGCAATTTTCGACTCAACGGTTTGAAGTTTCTTGACGTTGACGGTGATTTGAGCGGGTTTAACCTCAGTGATATTCACACTCAAATTTGCAAAAATAGGCAGCGAAGTAAAAAGCGGTTTAAGCAATAATTGCTGATTCCCCTCAGGCGCATTGAGGTCTTCGCTTAATGGGACCGGCAAGGGGGAGCCATCAAAAAGTTGTTCTAATTGAACCCATTGTGCAGAACTACATTGAAGTGTTAAATGCGGATTGACATCTAGCCGGGAAGGTTTAATCAATAAATTTTGACCTGTTGCAGCTACGAATTGAATGGGAATATCCATTTCGTAAGTTTTGATGTTCTCACCTTCTGCGTACAGCCATACCAAGACAGCAACAATGCTGACCATCAACAATTCGCGAATTCGAGCAGAAAACATACCCACGTTGGTAGACTCCATCCTTAAGCAGACTTGTCAGTTTTAACGGTCTCTGGCAGGTCCGCAGGATCAATATTTTTCATTTCACCCATACCACGAACCAGTGCCGTACGCAGGCCATCTGGTGATAAGTTGCGAACCAACCGGCCGCGTTCAGCGAGACTAATCGTGCCCGTTTCTTCGCTGACCACCACGACTAATGCATCACATTCTAAACTTAGGCCATAAGCCGCCCGGTGACTTGAGCCTAACTCCTGACTGTATTGTTCAGCTTCGGCTAGGGGCAATTGAACACCTGCTGCGATCATCCGTTCGCCACGAATGACCACCGCCATATCATGCAATGCAGAACCAGGCCAAAAAATCGTGTTAAGGAGTTCGCTGGTGACCACCGCTTGCAGGGGGGCTCCAGCTTGTACAACGCCTCCAAGTCCGACATCGCGTTCGAGAACGACTAGTGCGCCGATTTTATTTTTGCTTAAGTAGGAGACTGAGTTAATGAGTTCTTCAATCACCTGAGCACGACGAAGGCCAGTTGTCGAGCGAAACAGTCTTGCTTCACCAAGACGTACAAATGCTCGGCGCAATTCAGGTTGAAAGACAATGACTATCGCTAGTGATGCGTAGCCTAGAAAGTTGTTGTAAAGAAAATTGAGTCGTTCAAATGCCGAACCACTGCCTAAAATTTTGATCGCCGTCGTTGCAACGATTAAAACCAGAACAGCTCCTTTAATTGCACGAGCACCGCGTGTGCCACGCAGGAATCGGAAGACGGTGTAAGTGATTCCCCAAAAAAAGGCCAGTTCAATAAAGACCACAACAGGCTCATTGTGCATGTAGCCAATGAGTCGGACAAATAACAAATTCAAACGTTCAAACAAATCCATGTCTAGGTTAATCTACTCCTGTGCAAGCTTTATGCCTACTCAATACGCAATCATACTACCAATCCATTAATTGTTGTATCGGCTAAACGGGTCTTCTGACGAGAAAGTTACCATAAGGTTGTGTCCTTCGTTGTATAAATTGTTATACTGTCGTGACTCTATAGAGACGGAGTTAATTAAATATGCCGGTACAAAAAATTGAACTGTTGAAAAAGAATGTCCAAAAGGTCTTTCTGGGTAACCAGACAGCTGTGGACAAAATAATTGTCTGTTTATTAGCACGGGGTCACGTGTTAATTGAAGACGTGCCTGGTGTGGGCAAAACCATTCTTGCGACTGCTTTGTCTAAAAGCTTGGATTGTTCCATCAGCCGTGTGCAGATGACTCCCGACCTTTTGCCTGGCGATATTCTAGGTGTGACCATCTGGAATCAGCAAAAGGGTGAATTTACCTTCAAGCCGGGCCCGATTTTTTCAAATGTCCTACTTGCTGACGAAATCAACCGAACGACACCTCGGACGCAATCTGCTTTGCTTGAAGCGATGAATGAATCGCAGGTCTCTATTGACGGTCAGACGCGTAAGCTGATTCAGCCGTTTATGGTGATTGCCACGCAAAACCCATTTGAGTTTGAAGGCACATACTTCTTGCCTGAAAGTCAACTTGACCGCTTCTTGATGCGGATTCACTTAGGTTATCCATCTCCTGAAGATGAGTCACGCATTTTGGATATTGATCCTTCGCGGACCACACTTTCTGATCTTGATCCGGTACTCACTGCTGACGAACTGGTGAGTTTGCAGGATATGGTTGATAAGGTTCAGATTGACCCTTCGCTGATTGAATACATTATTCAAATTTCCAATGCAACACGCAATAACGAGCAGTTGCAAATTGGCGTCTCCCCACGTGGCTCCTTGGCTTTGGTGCGTGCAGCTCGCGCAACTGCTTTGGTCCATAAACGTGACTATGTCGTGCCTGACGATATTGTTTCCAACGTGATCCCGGTGTTTGCTCACCGTGTGATCTCCAAGACCTACATGCATGATGCCGATGGCGTTGCCACAGCTCGCGTTATGCAGCAGGTTCTAGAAACTGTCCCGTCACCGGTTTGATGCTGCTATAACAACCCCGACTTAATAATAAAAAACACCGATGTGCATTTTTGCATCGGTGTTTTTTTATAAGTTTTTTTGACGATTGATCGAATAAAAAACGCAGCCTTATATTCAATGATCTGTCATAACTTTGATGCCAGTGAACCAAAGTTTAAACCCCTGAGGATTTTTATGATTCAAAGCAAGACGGCAGGGGCCGATACGAGCATACTTTTCAAAGGTGTTAATCAAAGTTGGCTTATCACTACCACCTTTTCGGAAGATCCATTGTGCGATAAGGTTTTGGTCATCTAAAAATAATTCGTAGATATCACCGGGCGAATAACCGCCGCCGCCGGACTGGGCATTTTTAAAGGCCACAGTGATATGCCGTCCAGAACCTTTTGGTAATGGATAATTAGCCATGCCATGATCGGTAACCGTTAAATCCTGTTGATTTTGCCAAGATAGATGCAAAGGCAACATCAGCCAAAACGAGTCATTGATAAACCAACGGTCTGCCCTATTCAGGTCATGTTTTGTATTGGTATTAGAAGCAATGTCACCGCGGATATAGGACAAGCTCAGCTCCTGGTCATCTAAACCTGTATAGGTGAGTGTGACTTTGTCTTGTTTGGGATGCCATGTCCATTTTCTTTGGATCGTGCGGTCACGTTTTCGGACATTAAAGGTGAACTGAATTTCGGTGATCTGATCAAATTGGTCAAGCCCACTAGCAGCAACCATCTGCTGTATCACAGAATTCACAAGCGCTAAAGTTGCAACCGAGTCAGATGCAGTGGCAGGATCGGTGGTCTGTTTATTTTGGCAGCCGGTAATCAATACTGCCAGCAAGGTCACGGACATCAAAAGGCCGTATCGCCAACAAAGCATTTGTGATTCCTTTCGCTA
>JAESSU010000361.1 GCA_016763955.1 Phycisphaeraceae bacterium
CGAATTGAGTCAAAGTAGGCAACTGCAAATAGGCTGGCTAGACACGTTATGACCAATAACAACCCACTGGGCGAGGTGATATCGTATTTTTTAATATTGGAGGTTGCCAATTGCATTTTTTTACAGTTTTAAAGTTAGTTTTGGGCCAAACGTCAATAGCAATGTAACGGCCTTGCTCATGTGAATAAAACATCAATTTCTAATAATTAAAATAACTAAAACAAGGTATTAGGCACGAATGATAACAAAGAAATTCAACTTTAATATTGACTGAGTGCGCAATGCAATAAATAAATAGCTAAATATCACGTCATAATTTAAACAGCCTATTTGAGGCCACACATATTGCAAATAAACATCCATAACAAAATAAGGCGAGTCAGTGACGCTCCTCAGGAGAAAAGTTATCTTATTATTTTTGCTGACTTTTAGCTAAGGCCTCAGCTTTTTGATATTAATTATCAGAAATCGGAGGATTACATATATTTTTGCCGGTATATCGCAAAGTAAATTCAATGGTTAACTAAATAACTTAGTGGGACTATCGTAACTTAAATCCTATATCTTTAGGATTGTAACCTTAAGTTAACCCCGCCAATCTAGCCGGTTCATTTGCGGCGCATTTAATTTAATTCTGCATGTCAGACACTGACATCAAGGGGGAGTTGATATTATTTACCTTTTCCCGACATTCTATTTTAACGTACTAGAGGCATAACAGAATTTCGACATATACGCTCATGATTTATATCTGATTTGTGACAGGCATCAAATTCTTTATCGAAATCGTTTCTCAAACCTTTTGCAATGCTAAATTTATAGTACAATCAATATGTTGTGGTGACATTATAATATAGATTGTGAATTAGGAGCCGGCTCATATCTTCCCACGCAGCATAGAATGCAGCCTTAGATGTTTAGCGCACCAACATGATTGATTTTTCGGTGAGATACGATTCACCCAAAGGAGCAACACCATGAAAGTGATTATTCCAGCCAACTGGCTAAAAACTATCGCTATATCCATTGTCGCTGTTATAACATTCAACGGTTGTAGCCAGGAAAATGGACGAGACACAGATCTGGTGCAAGCCGAAGCATACATAGATATTGCTGACGTTTATAGGCGACAAGGGCAATACCGATCCGCCTTTATAGAATTACAAAATGCGCTTCAATTGACGCCCGGAAACGAAAGAGCTTTACTGGCACTTGCTCGAACAAATATTGATCTTGGCAATGCAAATCAGGCAGTTCAAATTCTCGAACCTTTAACTGGCACATCTCCAAATAATGAATCGGTGATACTGCTGCTCGCTGAGGCACAACTATATTCAAACAATTATGACCAAGCTATCACTCTTCTAAATCCGTTGGAACCATCAATTCTCGATTATCAAATCCAACGCAGATGGGTACTTGGTATGGCGCACATGTCAAACAGCGACAATGAAATTGCTGAACAAGCCTTTCAAGCTAATCTTGCTACTGATCCCAAAAATGTGAAGGCACTCGTGGGATTATCCCAACTGTCATATTATGAAGGAAATCTCGAGCAAGCACGCTCATACCTCGATCAAGCAACCGAAGTAGATGCCAATGACCTTGACTTGCTGATTTGGGCAGGTGTTTATTCAACACAAAATGGACAGTACCCGGAAGCTGAGCAGAGTTTTTCTGAGGCACTGGAAATTATGGGAAGGTATGACACATTTACCCCTAAAAGATTGTCTGTTTTACAGGCAATCCTCATCCCACTGCAAATGCAACAGAAAAACCAAGAGGCATTGCGGTATTCACAAATAATCGCAGAAACTCCTCAGGGCCAGCTACAAAACTCGTACAACCGCGCTGTAGAAATGTTTCAACAAGGAAACTTTGCAGATGCGCAGGAAGCCCTCAACGACACATTAGCGATTGCCCCTAATCACCCAGATAGTAATATTTTGTTAGGGATGACAAACTTTGCGTTAGGTAACTATTCCGCGGCTGCTACGTCTCTAAGTAGCTTTGTTAGCATAGTTAGCTCATCCCAACCCATCAAAGTCTTTGCTGCCACTCAGATTCAGCTTGGAAATGTCGATGAGGCCATTGCCATACTTCGTGATGCACTGCCCAGATTTCCCGAAGATGGCTCACTTATTGCCATGATCGGATCAAGCCAGCAGGCTGCAGGGAATTTCAATGAATCCATCGAATCATTCAACCAAGCGTTGGTTATTGAACCAGACATGGCTGAAATTTATTTCTCAATGGCTGGCAGCTACTATTCAATAAACGAGATCGAATCAGCGACTCAGTCTTTGCTTAGCGCTATATCTTTAAATCCCGAATTCGATCAAGCTAAAGCCAGCCTTGTAAGCCTCTATATAACTAGAGGCGAACTGGTAGATGCAGGTCGCCAGGTGCAAGAATGGTTGGCGGATAATACTCAATCTATACTTCACAATAATTTAGCTGGCATTGTCGCCCAAACATCTGGTAATACTGAGCAGGCCAGAACATATTATAACAATAGCTTGAACCTTGATCCGACTAATTTGGAGGCAAGGTTATCCCTAGCTAGAATATCGATTGCCGAGCAAGATTTCCAGCAGGCTGAGTCAGAGTACAATGCGTTGCTGGCCAGAGAGCCGACTAATGCAGATGCACTGAACGGATTACTCGCCTTAGGTCGATTACAAGGTTCCGAAACAGCAATGATCCAACAGGTTCTGGACCTTGTATCACAATATCCTGGCACTACTACACCATCGCTTGTACTTTCTCAATTCTTCAAATATCAGGGCGAGCAAGACCGGGCATTGGAGTTTGCTCAATTAGCTTTTCAGCGCAGCGAAAATCTTCTCACACAGTCAAACCTTATTGATGCACTAATACAAAAAGCGTTAAATGCTAGCTCCGCACAGGATTTTGCAGCGGCCAATCGGGCACTTGAAGAAGCGATTGCTTTGGAGAATAACAACCTTAGAATTTTGGCAACTGCGGCGCGAGTTGCCAATGCCGCAAATAATACAGAGCAGGCCTTTACTTATATAGACCAGATAAAAACACTTCAGCCGGATTCTGGAATCGGAGCTGAAGTAGAGGGTGATCTTTTATTAGCGAATAATAATTCCGCTTCAGCTCTCGATGTGTTCCGTGAGGCATGGAGTACAGGTGGCAGGCCTAGCGCCGCTATTAAAGTATATGCTACATTAATCGATTTGAATCAACTAGAGGAAGCAAAAGAGTTTCTACAGTCTTGGGGTAATGATAGTCCGTACGACGGCAATGCAAACTTATTACTGGCAATGCAGTATCAGCGGGAAAATAGCAATGCTGATGCAATCAGGCACTACGAGATCGCCATCCCCACATTACCAGGAAACCTTGTTGTCTTGAACAACCTCGCGTGGCTTTATCAAGATGACAACCCGGAAAGAGCGCTGATATTAGCCAACAGAGCCTCTACTCTTTTCCCGAACAATCCCGACGCAATGGACACTTATGGTTGGATACTGTTTAAACAAGGCCGCCAGGAGGAAGCGATTGACGTTTTAGAGCGGGCGCAGGAATTAGCGCCAGATTCCGAATTGATTGCTGAACATCTGGACGCTATTCGTTAATAAAAAACTTGCATCTTAAAATGACAAGTCGACGGATAAAGGAGAGGGTAAAGTTTTCTGTGTCACTGTCATGTTTAAATGTAATTCGCTAGGCGGTCTTCGAATTCAATCATAAATCTATTCAATTCCATTTTCCAATTTCGGATCGGCATCGTCCATTTCTTGGACGCGGCCTGGATCGCTAGATATACAACTTTTTTCGCCGAGTC
>JAESSU010000362.1 GCA_016763955.1 Phycisphaeraceae bacterium
AACTTCCGGGGGTTCCGGGGATTCCGGGGGGGGGTTAGACGCCTAGTAGTTGGCTGACACGATTAAGCAGGTCATCAATTGAGAACGGCTTTTTGATAAAAGCGTCAGCGCCGGCATTCATAAGCTGTTGCACTTCACCTTGATCCGCCACACCGGAAACGATGATAGTCTTCATGTTGGCAACATTAGGATTATCTCGCACTGTTTTGCAAACCACATTGCCATTGATATCCGGGAGCATGTAATCGAGGATCATTAAGTCGGGCTTGAATTGTTCGGTAAGCAGACCTGCGTCATAGCCCGTCGAAGCGGTCTTAATGACGAAGCGATCATCACCTGAGAGCACATCCACAAAAAGTTCGCGAATCTGTTCATCATCATCTACGATCAGCAGGCGTTTGCGTGAGCCTTCAAGCTGTTCGGTGGGGATGTCGTTTTCACGCATAAAGCGGATCAACTCATCACGTGGAATCCGTCGGAACCGACTACCGGGCACGCGAAAACCTTTAAGCTTGCCTTTGTCAAAGCAGCGGATGATGGTTTGCTGAGAAATCTTACAGATATCCGCAGCTTCGCCGGTGGAATACACCTGCTTTTCGGACATGTCACTGTTGTTATTTGCCATATTTTTTTCTCCCCAAATCTGTGCGTTTCTCTGGCTCGCTAGATTACCCCGCTCACCGAAGTCACCCAGATTCTCTATTTTTACATCGACGCAGCAGCATGCCGACTTTATAACAAAGGTGAAAAGGCAGTGGGAATTAAGGCATCTAATTTGAGGGGGATTGCCGGTGTTACATGAAGTTAAAGCATGCTAACTTGCGTAATAAACCTCCTCTTGATGCCTTAATCGCAAAGCTTAAATCTCAAACTCAAAGCCATATTTTTCTTTTTTCAAGTAAAAATTACTTTGAATCATGTTCAAACCCGGCTACCATAAACGTCAAGTTCTTACTCATGGCATTGTTATGGCAATAAAGATCACCTTTCTGGGCGCTTCACAACAAGTCACCGGCTCGCGGTATTACCTCGAAGCTGCTGGGCTTAAGCTGCTCATTGACTGTGGCATGTTTCAAGAACGTCAATATCTCGCTCGCAACTGGGCCCCCTTCCCTTTTGATCCACAACAACTCAATGGTGTGATCCTCACCCATGCTCATCTAGACCATGTCGGAACGCTACCGCGACTCATCGCACAAGGCTACAAAAAACCGATCCTGATGACGGAACCCACCGTCGAACTTGCAACCTTAATCATGCTCGACTCGGCACGCATTCAAGAAGAAGATGCCAGGTACAAACGTAAACGCCACAAAAAATCCGGCCACAAAGCCCCGCACCCCGTCACCCCCTTGTACACCACAGAAGAAGCCCAACACACCGTCCCCCTACTTAAAGGCTTTGAATACAACACCCCATTAACACTTAATGACCATGTGCAACTAACCTTCCTCGAAGCAGGACACATCCTCGGACCAGCATCACTGCTTTTTGAAATCAACGACGGCGGGCAAATTCGCAAGCTCGTCTTCTCCGGCGACATCGGCCAAAACGACAAACCACTAATCTCAGACCCCGCGAAAATCGACACCGCAGACATCGTCATCATGGAATCAACCTACGGTGATCGTAATCATAAAGAACATGGTCCAGTTGTTGACCAGCTAGAAACCATCATCAATGACACCTACAAACGCGGCGGCAATCTGGTCATCCCAACCTTTGCAGTAGAACGCGCACAAGAACTGATGTACCACATTAGCGAACTGGTCTATGCAGACCTTATCCCCGACATTCCCGTGTTCATGGATAGCCCCATGGCAGTGGATGTCACCGAAATATTCAAACGCTATCGCAGTTACATGGATCAAGAAACCATCAAACTCTTCCAAGAATATGAACCCCCGCTTCGCTTCCCAGGCTTATCGCTAGTCCGTAGTGTCGAGGACTCCAAAGCCATCAAGCAACACAAAGGCACAGCCATCATCATGTCCAGCTCAGGCATGTGTACCGGCGGGCGAATCAAACATCATCTTAAAAACAATATCACCAACCCCAACAACACCATCCTGTTCGTCGGATATCAGGCCAACGGCACACTCGGTCAACACATTCTCCGAGGGGCTAAAGAAGTCCGAATCCATGGCCAACGCTGGCCGGTCAATGCAAACATCGCGCAAATCCAAGGCTTTAGCGGACACGGCGATCAAGAAGATCTCATCAACTGGTTAGGCAATATGAATCCCAAGCCCAAACATGTCATCCTCACCCATGGTGAAGCTGATTCTGCCAAAGCACTGACCCAAAGTATCAATGCCAAGTGGCAAGACATTTCAATTAAAAACCCCGGCTACCAAACAACGCTAGAATTTTAAGCCATGACAAATCGCCCAGTCGTCGTGATGGGTAGCTCCGTCTTTGAACAATGGTTTAACGTACAAGACGTATTCCCATATGACACGACAATCAACATCGCAGTCCCCGGCTCAACCACACGAGCATGGAAAACATGGCTTGCCCATCGCGTCCTACCATTAAACCCCAAAACGGTTCTGTTCTATGCAGGCAGTAATGATTTAGTGCTATCCTGCCCAGTGGATGATATTCTCCAACGCACCTGTCAAATTTTACAAACCCTTCACGCAACAATACCTGACTGTAGGGCGTACTATTTCTCCATCATTCGCGCCCCACAAAAAGAACCCCTCTGGGACCAAGTGAACCAAATCAATCAAGCGATGCAGACCTATGCAACGCAACATCACTGGCTAGAGTTCGTCGATATAAACCCCGTCTTCTTCGACGATAATGGCCAAGGCAATACTGAACTATTTATCGAAGACCAATTACACCTAACCACCGCAGCCTACGGCAAGTTATTGGAATACACGCAACAACAATTTGCAAAATCCAGCCCTGAAAAAAGCTAAAAAAACTCTAACTATATCTAGTTCCCAAGGTATAATGTAGTGAGTGAAAGACGTCTTTACGCTGCCTCTCTAACAATCTCTAAGAGATCAAGGAGGCGATCATGTACAACCCCATCTCATCAAGCTAGACTTGGATCAAGAAGATGTGGTGCTTCTCGTTGAGCTAATCGAACACGAGTTAGATGAGCGACACACTGAAATTCGGCACACAGACAAAGCCTCAATGCGCGATGACCTGCGAGATCGTGGTGAACGACTCAAAAAAGTGCGCCGCATTATGTGTCACGATATGCTCGCATAGAACAACAGAGACTCATTAAAAGCGTGTGCATCCCTTACGCTTGTGCCAAATACGCAGTGAGTAAATCGCGACAAGCAAACAGGTCATCCTTATGGATCGTTTCGGTGACACTGTGGATATAGCGTGTGCCACAAACCAAAGTCATCACGCGATATCCTTCGCCCTTACGTTGGATCGCGAGTGAATCCGTGCCGCCGCGTGGGAGAATGGTGCGCTGTGTATTGATCTTCTTTTTCTTGGCAACCGCTTCAAATTCTTCAAGCAATTTCACATCCGTAATCGAGCCTGAGTCCATGACCATTAGGCCCGCGCCTTTGCCTTGCTGCGTGATGGCCATATCGCTTGGCACGCCGGGGGTGTCACAACAAAGCGTCGTATCAAGTGTAATTGCAATGTCGGGTTTGATCTGAGCCGCAGCAGGCCCTGCACCACGGCAGCCGACCTCTTCTTGCACCGTAAAAGCAACGTAAATATCGCAATCATGATGCTTGAGCTTCTCAATCGAACGAATCGCTAACCAGCAAGCAATGCGGTTATCCAGACATTGGCTCACAATGCTATTACCCACCTGGGTAAACGGGGCTTTGATCACCACCATGTCGCCAATCTGAACCAACTTCTTCACCTCGTCGCCGGGCAAACCCATGTCCACGATCAACTCTTCAATCTCCGGAACCTTCTTACGGTCTTCTGGCGAAGCAATATGAATCGGCTTACCCCCAGGATTCATCACGCCCGGCAAGTCGCCACGCTTGGTACAAACTGTGACCAGTCTTGCAAAAAGATTGCGGGTATCAAAACCACCCACTGCGTTGACTCGAAGAAAACCTTTGTCATCAATATGACGAACAAGAAAACCAATCTGGTCCATATGACAAGAAAGCATAATCTTGACAGGCGCCCCGGAAGACCCTGAAGCTTTCCCAGACTTTTTCTTGGACTTACTTAGTGGTCTTGCTTTGCGATAGGCAATTAAAGACCCCATCGTGTCGGTATAAAATTTGTCGAAGAGACCTTTGGATTCGGATTGGATCAGTTTTGCGACCCGTTCTTCACGACCAGGTACGCCAGGCGTAACGCAGAGTTTTTCAAGTAGTTTCATACTGCTTAGTGTATCGCCACAGTGAGCTGAAAATCAACTTCCAAGATTCAAGCCCGAGTAAACGCATGTCCCGTAAAGGGTCTTGGCGAGCCGTGTTGTGTCAACACGGAATTGACCGTCGGTCAAAATCGGGTTGATACAGCCTAGCTCACCAAGACAGGGGGGGACATGCGTTTGCCCTGAGGTTCAAGCCCGCATACTGTCAAATTTTGAAACATTGGCTAATGCGTCTGAATCATCAAATCGTTTTTCAATCGAGCCAAGCTGGAAATATTGACCCACTGGCACATGACTGACAAACAAGGACGTGAACTCTGCTCGGCTGGTGACATTAAACTGCCGGTAGATCGATTTAATGTAAGTATGAATCGTATGCGGACTCAAATACATTTGATTGGCAATTTCTTTTTCCGTGTAACCTTGAAGCAAATAACGCCCCGTCTGAGCTTCACGTGGAGATAAAGGATGCGACAAATAACAATCCGTTGAGAGTCGAGAATGACGAATCATTTTAATGATCTCAAGAATCAGCACCCGCGACAGCCGTTGTTTATTAAATAGCTGATTCGCTGAAGCCTGTTTGTTTTCAATAGCCTCATGGGACTTAAACACAAAACATCGCAGATGCTTAGTATTAAGCCGGTAAATCAACAATAGCACCTCACGCCCTGCCAAATTCAACTTTTCAAGTCGTAGATAGTCACTGCGATACCATGATTCACTTTCACCCTCTAGCATCGATGAGGCCCAATTGATCACTTCTGTGACATCAAAATCCGGATGCCCCAGCGATCTAGCCCAGCGCTGCTTAAACTGATCACACATCTGAACCAAAACATGCGAACTAGAAGATCTGGCAAGCTCATCAAATGATAGTTGCTCACATCCCACCTGTTTATCACAGATCATCCCACTCCAAACATGCTCAACACTAAAACAACGTTCAATGCCTTGCAGCAGAATTCGTCTCCAAAGCGATTCATCAAATCCATAGACCTGCACCTGATGGAGTAATTGATAGACATGGCGCAGCCTGTTAAGGCGCGTGCTTCGTTTATTTAACATTTTTAAGATTCCCCCGAATCCCGTGAATCAAAAACAAGTTTTTTTGATTCGTATTAACTATTACCCGGAACGACAACCCACATTGTAACACAAAAAGGGTATTGCGCATAACCTTTTTTGACATTATTTTCCTCGGTTTCTAAATACCCTTGGCATCGCCTTAAATTATAGAAACTAACCCCCTCGTTTCTATTCGCCAATGTGGCTTGTTTTAAAGCAACCTCTTTAGGGTATGTAACAAAAGGCCTATTCACGGGAATTGTGAATAGACGCTCATAACCAATAATTAGAGACGAAGAAATAAGCCCGCTACTACAGCGTGGGAGAGAGAATTATTAAAAGCAAAGACCAAGCGTTATATAACGCTGTAATAGCGTTACCCCCTGATGCTGCCAGTTCACTGTGTGGCATCTATACCCGCATCCGTGATACCCGCTCAAAACTTACTCACAAAGCAATCCTACGAGCCTTGCCATTTTACGCACTTCATACCGGCAAGGTTCGATTGAATTGGTGTTCTATTCCTATTCTTTTTTTCCCTTACTTGAAGGAGGTTCAATTATGAACTCCAGCCTCAAACTCCGGGCGTTTACGCTCATCGAACTGTTAGTGGTGATTTCGATCATCGCATTACTCATCGGCATCCT
>JAESSU010000363.1 GCA_016763955.1 Phycisphaeraceae bacterium
CGGGATTCCTTAAAATCTGAATTAACCGAAGTTTTTAAAGATCAAACTATTGAATCCATTTGGTCAAACCGTAAAATAGCACTCTGCATTCCCACCACAAACATGTCTCAAGACCAGCCATGGGTTTTTAAAACACCTCACCTAAAGGGCAAAACACGCGACAACAAATATACGTTGATTGACGTATGCCTTGCCACAGCAGCAGCCCCTATCTTTTTCCCCCTAGCCGTGACAGATATTCCTGATGCTGACAACAAATATAATGTCTTTTCTGACGGAGGACTTTGGGCCAACAACCCCGTGATGATCGGTATGACAGAGGCCCTTGAAATAGCTGGCCCCAAACAACCAATTGAAATCATCAGCATTGGAACCTGTGCTACCAAAATGGGAAAAACCATTTCTAAAAGCGAAGCCAACTGGGGCTTATTGAAATGGAAAGGTGGGACTGAAATTGTATCTGCTTCATTAGGGGCACAGTCTTACGGTTATGGTTTTATCGCCCAACAACTCTCAAAACATCTAGACCGACCATGTACGGTGGTCCGTCTGCCCAATTCACCTCCTTCTCCTGAGCAAGCTGCACTGATCGGCTTAGACAAAGCATCTGAAAATTCCTGTAAAGCTATGACGGATTTGGGGCGTAACGATGCAGAAGCCCTGCATGGGCGACTCACACGTGGAGATAAAAACCTACAAATTGTTCAGGATATTTTCACCAGCCTCTGTGAATTTTCCTGATGCCAGCCCACTTAATATGGGCGCTTTCTGCAGGCGCTGTGGCACTGGGAATATCATACAACAGAAAGACAAAAACTATGTATCAATGTGGAAAAGAGATCAAACAATACCACGATGGAAATGTCACCCTCGGCAAAACTCAACGTGATGAGATGAGGGATCGAAGAAATAACAATAGACAGCGACTGAAACAAGGTCTTCACAAAAACAACGACCCGTATGCCATAGGACAATGGACACAAGGCTCATATGCCATGTGGACGATGATTCAAGACGAAGAAAGTGATTATGATATTGACGATGGCGTGTATTTTGATCTGGAGGATTTAAAAGGTAGTAGTGGTGCGGATAAAACTGCCTTAGATGCCCGTAAAATGGTTTGCGCGGCCCTTCAACAAGGTAACTTCACAACCCCGCCAGAAGTCAAAACCAACTGTGTTCGTGTACACTACCAAGCTGGTTTTCACGTTGATATTCCTGTTTACCGACGTTGGGAAGAGGAAAATATTTGGGGCGACACAGTGAAATGCCAAGAAATAGCCAGTGCCAATTGGAAATCCAGCGATCCTTTAGCCGTGACAAATTGGTTCAAAGATACCGTTAAAGAAAAAAGCCCAGCTGACGACAACACCCAATTTCGCCGTATTGTACGGATGATGAAGAAGTTTTCAAAATCAAGAAAGACATGGAAAAAGAAGATGCCAAGTGGCTTTACGTTGTCAAAGCTGGCTGAAGAAAAGTACGTTGCTTGTTCCGGCGATGATGAACAAGCCCTGCACAAAACCATGAAAGCCATTCAGTCCCGTTTAGATAGGGACCTTGCAGTTAAACATCCAGTCCTTAACGAGTGGCTTGCTGAAGAAGATTGTCCAAAAACATCGTTTCTCAAAACCAAGCTTGCAGATAACCTTCAGCACTTGGTTGTTCTGGAACAAAATAAATGTTCCAAAACAGATGCTCTACGGGCTTGGAGAAAGGTCTTTAAAGATAGTTTCTTCAAAGACAAAGCAGATACTTGTGATGAAGATGCCAAACGCATCTCTGCTGCAGTCTGCGAGCACTTAGGCTATGACAGTGACACGACCCTTGTTGAAAATATTCGACAAAAAGGACTGGCGTTCCTTCAGAAACTTCACCTCAATGTCAATTATATGGAAAATCCAGCCTGGACTGAAATAGGAAATATCCCTGTTAAAATTACCGCGACCCTTCATGACGAAGAAGGTGCCCCAGAAATCTCTTCATTAAGTAGCGGTGATGTTGTTGGCCCTGATTTACATATTAAATTCGATGTAACTGTCGCAAATGGAATCTTCCCAAAAGATTGGAAAGTTTATTGGCGTGTCACCAATACCGGCAATCAAGCCACGAACGAAAAACAGCTTCGGGGCGATTTTCAAACATCAAAAAATAGATATAATTGGGAACACACCCAATTTTTAGGCGTCCATTGGGTAGAGGCATTTGTTGTCAAAAACCGCAACCAGTGCGTTGGGCGGTCAGATCGATTTTATGTCGCTATTGGTTAACCCCACTCAATTTTTTCTCAATGGTTCAACATCCATGCTTCCATGAAGAACCCTGACAATTTCCAGAATTGTCTTTGTGTCTCTATAAAAAATGACGTGTTTGCCAACCGGATGGGCGCGCAGGTCCTTGGATATATCATCACATGGAGAACCAAGCCCCGGCGTTTGGGTCAAGGACTTAAAAGTATCTTTGATTTGATCGAGGTATTTCCGTTTTTGAACGGTTCCCCATTGTCGTTGGGTATAATCACCAATCCCAGCAAGGTCCGACTTAGCTGGGTCAGAAATTCGCAGTTTCTTAAAGCTTGTCAAAAAAGGCATCCACCTCTTCGCCAGAGCTGATTTCGGTGAATGCTCCTGTTGCCAAAGCATCATCGCCGACAGCAACAGCAGACCTCAACCGCTCCAGTTTTAAGATGCGGTGTTCCTCTGTTCGTTTAAGCAAACGAATAGCTTCACGTACCACTTCGCTGGCATTGTTATAATCCCCAGAATTGGCGCGGTCTCTAATGAATTGTTCCAAGTTTGGCGTCAAACTAAAGTTCATTTCAGCCTCTCTGTTTAGGTTTAGCTACTCTTTGCTAGCTCATAATGTTAAGCCCATGATGAATTTATGTCAATCTTTGCTATCAATTTTTGACACAAACACTCCAACACCTACCCCCGCCCTGCCAATTCATCAAACGAATGCAAGGTTGATCGTTTGTTGTCGTGGATTTCGATCATGAACAAGGATGTGAGGGTATCCGTTAAAGGCAAAAGCAAAAAAGAACTTTGGGTTCATTCATCCAAAAATTACCAAAACATTTTGTTGCCCATGTGTTGCCCAGAAAAAGCAAAAAGCCTGCACATCGTTAGATATGCAGGCTTTTTATTGGTCGGGAAGACAGGATTTGAACCTGCGACCCCTTCACCCCCAGTGAAGTGCGCTACCA
>JAESSU010000364.1 GCA_016763955.1 Phycisphaeraceae bacterium
CCCCGTCGGCAGAAACACACGTAGGTTCGGTATAATCCCTGAGCTGTCAGTGTGATTGTTTGAGTTTTTTGGCCATAAAACGATCGTATTGGCTTGGGGCATGATTAAACCTTTGTTCAAAATTTTACTCGAAGCTGATAGACTATCCTTGTCACAATAATTTTGCACGTTACCCCCGGCTTCCGGGGTGGGAGCAGGGATGCCGCAACCGTTCGTCCATTTACATTTACATAGTGAATACTCACTGCTTGACGGTGCGAACCGAATTGAGAAGCTCGTTAGCAAGGTCAAAGAGCTGGGGATGACCGCAGTAGCTGTCACTGATCACGGGAACATGCACGCAGCTTGCGAGTTCTACAATGCTGCAAAAAAACAAGGCATTAAGCCCATCATGGGGATCGAAGCCTACGTTGCTGCGGATATCGGGGATCGAATTTCAGATCGCTTACACAAGGAAACAACTGGCGTGGCAGACGGGGGGTTTCACCTCGTCTTGCTCGCGGAAAATCAAATCGGTTGGCAGAACCTTCTTAAGCTTTCATCTGATGCTTATGTCAACGGTTTTTATTACAAACCGCGGATGGATAAATCGACATTGGAAAAATGGTCCGAAGGCATCATTGCCATCAACGGCCATCTGGGTTCCTCCATTGCTCATTATTTATGTCAGTATGAGCTAACGGGAAATGAAGAGCATTATCAAGCTGCCATCGAAGAAGCCAAATGGCATGCGTCGATTTTTAAACCCAATGAAAACGGTGAGCCACGTTTTTATCTGGAACTGCAAAATCACGATGTCAAAAAACAGCAACAGATTATCCCGCACGTTAAACGCATGGCTGATGAATTGGGCATGCCTTTGGTTGGCGATAATGATTCGCATTTTCTAACGCTTGATGATTGGGATGCACATGACACGCTGTGTTGCATTTCGATGGGCAAGAAAAAGTTTGATGAAAATCGACTTCATTACTCTAAAGACCTGTACGTTAAATCGCCTGATCAGATGAACAAGCTCTTTGAGGATTGTCCGCAAGCGATTGAAAACACAGTCAAAATTGCAGACCGATGCAATGTTGAAATCGACTTTTCAGCTAATCACGCGCCGGTGGTCAAGGTTGCTTTGAGTGACAAAATAAAAGCACTTAAGGGGGATACGCCTGCTGCGCGTGTGAACCAATTTGTCACCCAAGACCGGATGGGGTCTGCGGCATGGCTTAAGGATTTTTGTTCGCAGATCGAGCTCATTCCATTCGACTCTGAAAAAGATGTCAGCATCTCCGAAGACGAACTTAAAATTCAATGTGATGAAGCACTATTCTTGCTCTCTGAAGCTGGGGCGATTTGGCGATATGGTGTGGATGGCATCACCGATGAAATTCGTGCCCGCCTTGCTCGTGAGCTAAAAGTCCTCGCGGATAAAATTATCTCCGCTTACTTTTTGATTGTGTGGGACTTTGTTAATGGAGCTCGCCGTCGTGGGATTCCTGCAAACGCGCGTGGTTCGGGTGTGGGAACGATGGTCGGTTTTGTATTGGGAATGTCCAACGCATGCCCCGTTAAGTATGGCCTGCTCTTTGAACGCTTCACCGACCCGGATCGAAGTGAATATCCGGATATCGATATCGACCTTTGTCAGAATGGTCGCCCCGAAATTATTGAGTATGTACGCGAAAAGTATGGCCATGTAGCTCAGATCATCACGTTTGGAAGGCTCAAAGCCCGTGCTGCGATTCGAGACGTGGGGCGTGTGCATGACATGCCTTTGCCTGATGTCGATAAGATATGCAAGCTCATTGGTGATGGCTTAAAAACCACAATCAGTAGTGCCCTTGAGGACGAACCGGACCTTAAGAAACTTTACAACACCAGTCAGATCCACCGTGAGGTGATTGATACGGCACTTCGTCTTGAGAATATGGCACGACATGCTGGCGTGCATGCAGCAGGTGTGATCGTCGCCACGCAGCCGCTAGATAACATCGTCCCGTTGTATAAACCCTCAGGGTCCGATCAGATTGTCACGCAATGGGATGGCCCAACTTGTGAAAAAGTCGGTCTTCTAAAGATGGACTTCTTAGGGCTTCGCAACCTTTCAATCATCGAACGATGTAAAGAATTAGTACGCGCTAAGCTCGATATCAAAAATCAACGTGCAGTCATCGCCGGTGACTTTGGCAAGGGATTGATCCCCGACTCGCCGCGAGAATTTGCAAACCAAGGTGATGATTACGATCCGCTAGAACTTGAACGACTGACCTTTGAAGATCAGAACGTACTGGACGTTTTTCGTCGTGGCGAAACGTCTGCGGTGTTCCAGTTTGAGTCCGGTGGATTTCGGAACACACTGCTAGGGATGAAGCCCGACCGACTTGAAGACCTCATTGCAGCTAATGCGTTGTATCGTCCGGGTCCGATGAAGCTGAGCCCCGACTATAACAAACGCAAGCACGGCCTTGAACCGGTTCCCAAGATTCACCCCATCGTCGATCAAATCACCGATGAAACCTATGGCATCATGTTCTATCAAGAACAGATCATGCTCATTGTCCATAAGCTTGGCGATATCCCATTACGCGATGCTTATTCACTGATTAAGGCGATCAGTAAAAAGAAAGTTTCAGTCATTGAATCCAACAAGGAAAAATTTCTTGTTGGGGCTCTGGAAAAGGGCGTGACCAAAGAGCATGCTGAGGAAATTTTTGACAACATTCTCGAATTTGCAGGTTATGGTTTTAATAAGTCTCACTCGACGGGCTACTCTATTATTGCCTATCAAACAGCTTATTTAAAGACCTATTTCCCTGTGTACTACATGGCTGCGGTGCTCACCTATGAATCGGTGAGTACCGAAAAAGTGGTGGAGTATTGGGACGAATGTAAACGTGTTTTGTTCCCTGATGGCCATCGTGGGATTGAAGTTAAACCCCCGTGCATTAACCACTCTGAAGTGGGCTTTACGGTGGTGTATGAAAAGGGTGAACCCAAAGATGTTAATCATGGGCATATTCGTTTTGGACTAAATGCTGTCAAGGGAGTTGGCGAGAAAGCGGTTTCCGCCATTAGTGCAGCACGGGATAAAGAGGGGCCGTTTAAAAGTTTTTATGAATTTTGCGCACGTGTCCCCCTTAATGCAGTGAACCGATCCACGATTGATGCGTTAATTAAGTGCGGTGCCTTTGATACGTTACATAGTATTGAACAGCGGTCTGCGATGGTCGATGCTTTGGACAATGCTATTAGCAGTGGTCGGCGAGCCGCTTCGGATCGTAGTAGCGGTCAAATGAATTTCTTTGGAAGTTTTGGCGCAAGTGAACCTGAAGAAAAGCAGCAGGCCGAAAGTACTTTGCCCACGTGTACG
Organism: Phycisphaeraceae bacterium; assembly: GCA_016763955.1. Lineage (GTDB taxonomy): Bacteria > Planctomycetota > Phycisphaerae > Phycisphaerales > Phycisphaeraceae > UBA7800. The sequence goes on from JAESSU010000364.1 coordinate 3,362, forward strand.
CCTTGGACGACACAGGAAATTTTGACCTATGAAAAAGCGGTTTTAGGTTTCTATGTTTCAAGTCATCCGATGGATGTATACAAAGATGAGCTTGAGCGATTTAGTTCCATTGACGTGGTTGATCTCAAAGAGATCAAGTCCGATCTGGAAGTCACCGTGGGGGGGATGCTCACGCGCGTTAGGCCGGTGTTAGTAAAAAATGGTCGATCTGCGGGTCAGAAGATGGCGATCATTACCATTGAAGATAAGACGGGCTCCATTGAAGGGGTTATCTTTTCTGGTGTATATGCCATTGTCGCGCCGCTGTTAGAAAGTGATGCCATCGTCTTGCTTAAGGGCAAGGTAGATCGCAAACGTGAAGAGCCAAGCCTCCTGGTCAATCAAGTGATCCCGGTTCAAGAAGCTGCATCACAGTTGACCACTTCGGTGACGATCCGCTTGCGATCTCGCGGACAAACGCCCCAAGAGACCGGCTTTAATGGTGAGTTTACTCAGCTTAAAGCTTTGTTACATCAAGCCAAAGCCCAAAATGGTAATCCTGCTGTCCCCATTTTTTTTGAAGTCTGCGAACAAGGTAAGCGTGTTCGACTGAAACTCAATGGCATGAAAGTAGGCGTGGCCAAAGACTTGCCTCAGCGGATTGATACGGTGATGCGCGAAAATAATTGCTGTGAACTAATCGGCCCACCAAGAATCACCGTGGCATCTAATCGAGTCAGCACAGCGGATGAACCTGAGGAAAAACTGTTCACAGCAAGTGGTGAAGAAGTATGTGCCTCAGTGGATCGATATTAGTCTGCAATGGCGCTGCGGGGCATCGCTTTTAGAGCATGGGGGGTTGCTGCGCAGTTGCTTTGGGCAGGGCTTTTTGAGACTTTAGCTTTGGCCTAAGGATTGCAGCAGTGAGGTGATTTTCGGTTGGTTGGGTTGGATTGCAAGACTGCGTCGCCATGCGAGTAAGGCTTGATCCCAGTGCAACTGCACACGTCGGTCGTTTTGGATGTAGCGGGTCATCATGCAGACCCCTAGGCCGTTTAGAGATGCCGTGTCATCAGGGTCAAAGAACAAAGCTGCGCGAAACTGTTCCATTGATTTGTCGTATTGGCGAGACTTAAATAAGGCATATCCCATCCGTTCATGGGCCAGCGCACTGGGGAAGTCGTTAAGGACTTGTTTAAGGACGATCATTGCTCGGTCATGATGATCGAGTCGCATGTGTGCTTCGGCAAGTCCTAGTAGGATGGGTTCGGTGGTGTCGCCAAGTTCATTGGCTTGACGGTATGCTTGGACTGCTTTTTCGTAGAGTCCCATTAGGTTGTAGGCTGAACCGAGGTTGGCCCATGCTTGTTGATTGTCTTTGTTTAGGCGAGTGGCTCGCTGAGCATAGGGTGCAGATTCGGCGGCTCGGCCTTGCTGCAAATAGCAGATGGATAGATTGTGATTGGCTAAAAAATCGTCGGGGTCAATGGCTAACGCATAAAGGTATGCTTTGACCGCCAATTGGAACTTGTGCAATAGTTGACGCATGAGTCCCAGATAATAGTGAGCTTCAAAACTCATGGGAGCTTGACGTGTGGCTAGCTCGAATTTGGTCTCAGCTAATTCGTAATCACCAAGCCCGTGGTAAATTTGGCCGGCTCCGATGTACGCTTCGACTAGTTTTGGATTTTCATCGATGGCTTGTTCGAACCGAATCAGTGCCGTTTGCAGGTCGCCATCCGTTAAAAATGACTGGGCTTGCTCAAGTAAAATCTGATCATGCGTGAGTGTGTCAACAACAGCCACTGCCTGGGATGCAGCGGTTTGAGCCGGGAGCGTTGGGGGTGTTGGTGTATCGGATAGCGGTTTCTTAAATGAAAGGGTGCGACATCCGGCTGTGAATAACAGCAGCACCAAGCCTATGGCCAGTATGAAATTTTGCGCCTCCATGCGCTTCATAACTGTTAGCGTATCGTGCGGAACACTTTTGAACAACCCCCGCCCCTCGCAAGGCAAGGCAAACGCATGTCCCTTTGCCTTGGCGAGCCGGGC
>JAESSU010000365.1 GCA_016763955.1 Phycisphaeraceae bacterium
ATATCACCATCCATCGAAAAGACCGAATCAGTCACAATCACACGGCGGCGGCAATGGGCATGGCGTTGGAGCAGTCTTTGGAGCTTGTGGGTATTGCCATGCGGATAGACACGGACGGTCGCGCGACTTGCATGCGAGGCATCAATCAAGCTGGCATGGGTGAGCTTGTCAATGCAAATCACATCACGCTCATCGGTAAGACAGGTGAGGACACCTAAATTGGCCATGTAACCCGTGGGGAAAAGTAAAGCAGCCTGAGCATGTTTAAATGCTGCGAAGGTTTTTTCTAGTGCTTGAGTTTGAGGTAAGTGCCCGGTGACCAACTTACTTGCACCACTTCCTACCCCCATTTGTTCAATGGCAAGGGTCGCTGCTGCTTTGATATCCGGGTGTGAACTTAGCGCAAGATAATCATTGCCTGCCAAATTTAAGAGTGACTGACCTTCACGAACAAGTATGGAGCCTTGTTGGTGGCTTGGAATTAATTGACGGTAGAGAGATTGTGATAGTCGCTCGTCGAGATCTTTTTTAAGATCATCAAGCCAAAACGTAAAATCAGATATATTCATGAATCACCAGACCAGGCTATTGACCTGACCCCTGGTTCGTCTATAAAAGACACGCTTGGTATACGGGAATCTGATTTTATACCCATCGGGTATCACTTTGTCCGCGTTGAGAACGTTTTGGAGGCCTAAAACAAGTAGTCGCGTACATCAGCTACAGGACAAATTTGTTGACGACTAGTATAGATGCTTTAAGACAAAAGACTTAGTGCAGCAACTTAGGAGTCGCCACCCAGATCAGCTGGAGGACTTGTGTCTTGAACATCATTAAAATCCAGTTCGATTGCCCCTGGCATTTCAACGAGTGTTTGCTTCATCAACCGGCCGATCTTGAACTTAACAGTGCGTTTTGGCGGCACTTGTACAGGTTCAAGAGTCTTAGGATTCTGTGCCTTACGTGCACGTCGGTGTTTTACTTCAAAAACACCAAAGTCACGAAATTCTAGGCGGTTCCCTTTGCCTAACTCGACAATGATATTGTCGAGAAAGCTCTGGACGATACGTTTAACCGCAACGCGTTTTTGCCCTGTAGCATCAGCGATATGGTCAATAAGTTCTTTTTTCGTCACAGTAGCCATTTGCAAATAGCCCCTTTACTTTTCAAGTGTCCAAAATAGTATAGCGGTCAGTTCCAGATACCCCAATACACTTAACACAAACAATTACAAACTAGTAGCGTTCGAATTCTGGCTTGATTACACTTTTCACCCTAAGTATGACATCACACATGCATAACGTCAAGGCATTGTCACATCTGGTTTAACAAACATTTTCCGACTTGTCCTCCGAATCATTACAATTTAACATCTTGGGCATGAGTATCGAACCCGAAAAATTAGCAATTGTTCTTTATCCAGACCCGGTTCTTCGTCAGGTCACCAAGCCTGTAGAGCACGTCACGCCGGAGATTCAATGTATCTGTCGCAGGATGCTTGAGTTGATGCATCAAGCACCAGGCGTTGGGCTTGCGGCTCCGCAGGTGGGCCTTTTATTACGACTCTTTGTTGCCAATGCATCAGGTGAGCCTGAGCAGGACATGGTCTTTATTAACCCTGTGATTACAGCTGACGGTAAAGTAACAGAGGACCTAGATGAAGGGTGTCTAAGCTTGCCGGATATCACTGCTAGTATTCGTCGGCCACAAGCGGTGACGATCGAGGCAACGGACATTAACGGCGAGCGTTTCCGTGTTTCTAGTGATGATCTTCCTGCTCGGATTTGGCAGCATGAATATGATCATCTTGATGGCATATTGATCATCGACAAGATGTCTCCCATTGATAAAATCGCTAATCGTAAAGTGATCAAAGAACTCGAAGCGTGATGTTCAGCTTCATTTGAAAGTTACCTTTATGCGTATTGTTTTTTCTGGTTCAGGTGTGTTTGGTCTGCCAACTCTTAAAGCGCTATCACAGCAACATCAAGTGGTCGCAGTTTTGACTCAGCCGGATCAACCCGCAGGTCGCTAACGTGTTTTGACACCGACTGCTATCGGTCAATGGGCTCAAGCACAATCGTTGCCGGTCTATAAATTCTCCAATGCCAATGAACCTGATGCGATTGCGCAAATTCAATCACATCAGCCACAAGCGGGCGTGGTGATTGCTTATGGCCAGAAGCTTTGCGAGCCGTTGATTTGTGCGATGGGAAAGTTGGCTGTGAATTTACATGCGTCCTTGTTACCTGAATATCGTGGTGCGGCTCCGATTAATTGGGCGATGATTGATGGCAAAAAACAAACGGGTAATTCCGTCATCGGCTTGGCACAAAAAATGGATGCAGGCGCCGTTTACGCAACTAACATCACCGACATTGATCCTTTGCAGACGATGGGTGAACTGCATGACCAACTTTCGGACATGGGGCCAGAGTTAATTCTCCAAGTTCTGGATCAACTGCAAAATGGGACACTTAATCCGCAAGAACAAGATCACAGCAAAGCAACGATGGCCCGTAAACTCTCCAAAGCTGATGGCGTGATTGCTGATTGGTCTAAGTCGGCTATCCAGTTACGTCAATGGATTCATGGCCTAACACCATGGCCAGGGGTCACCGTCAATTGGCAGAGTAATAAATCTGAGAAAACCATCCCCTTGAAAATTCTACGTGTCCGTGATCGACCGGAAAAGAATCACAACCAAACACCAAAACTGCCGGAGGGTTTGGAACTTCCGGAGGGTTCAGAAATTCCGGGGGGGACGATCCTTAAGGATTTGACGATTGCCACGGGATGCGGTTCGCTAGAGCTTTTGGAAGTTCAGCCCGCAGGTAAACGCCCGATGTCTTTTGAGGATTTTAAACGTGGCAATAATTTTGCAGCAGGTGACCGACTTATTTAAACGGCATCTTACCCGTTGTTAATTAAGTCACCGACCGGTCCAAGAAATGATCCGATCTGGCGTACGCATGCAATTGAGCACTAAGTCGCGGTTAGCATCATCAGTCCTGTTCACATAATCAACTGCATCTTGATGGGATCGTCCGCCACGGACATGTCGTGCAATCAGATCATCACGCACTTTATGAGCTTCCACTTTTAGATACCATGACTCATCGGCTAAGTGGGCAAATTCATCCCACGGTGACTGATCGAGCAACATAAATTGTCCCTCGGCTAATATGATTTTTGTTTCAGGTTTGATGACCTGTGAGGCTTGCCAAATGGGGTTGTGAATGCTCCGGTCATAAATGGGAAAAAACACATTTCGGTGGGTGTGTGTGCGCAATTGCTTAAGTAAATGCAGGTAACTTATCACATCGTAACTCGGTGGCGAACCTTTGGTGTGTCGCAAGTTTAATGCATCAAGCTGAGTATTGGTTAGATGGTATGCGTCTAATGAAACGGGGGCTGCGATGTCCGATTTTAGTTTATTGAGGATGACTGTCAGTTTGTGAACCAAGGTGGTTTTGCCACTGCCGGGAATGCCTGCAATGCAGATAATTTTTCGCGTTTGCGTATGGGGGAGTAATTCTTGAGCAAAATCCATAATAGACTTATCACAGAGCATGACGGTGGGGACTTGTGTTAAAACTTTTTTATTCATATCACGTCCTATCACATCGCCTAAAAACTTTGTTCTATCGTACAATCTATACCAATCGTCAATGAACTTGTCCTGAAGCTTATGCTACGCGACTGCTTGTTTTAGGGCTCCAAATATTTTCGTCGCGGACAAATCATACCCGATGGGTATAAAACTATGAGTCAACACAGCATACCCCAAGATGTCGTTTCACTTTTGCAAAGCATGATTCAGATTCCATCGGTGAATTCTGCTGCATGTGGCAACCCAACTTCTGAGAAAGCTTTGCTGGAACACAATCAGCAGATTGCAATCGCGATGGGGTTTGAGATCCGTCATTTACCCGTAGCAGGTCGAGCGGGGAATTTGCTGGTGACGCATCAAGTCAACGACTCTAACCGGTGGCTGATGTTTGAAAGTCATCTAGATACGGTGACGGAGCAAGGCATGACGATCGATCCTTTTGCGGGCGAGATTCGTGATCATAAAGTTTGGGGGCGGGGCAGTTGTGATACCAAAGGGACCGGCGCTGCGATGTTATGGGCTTTGCATCAGTACAAACAACAGTCGGCTAAGCCTCATAACATTGCGATCCTGTTTGCTATGGATGAAGAATATGGCATGACCGGAATTCGCAACTTTGTGAACCAGCATTTACCGACATTAAATATGGAACTTGAGGGTGTGATTGTCGGTGAGCCGACGATGTGCAAGCCCATCATGGCTCATAACGGGTGTCTTCGCGTGTCGATTCAGACCACAGGCAAAGCCGTACACTCTTCGACACCCCATTTAGGACGCTCAGCGATTAGTGACATCGTGCGTGTGATTGATCTGTTGGAATCCAAGTACATCCCCAACCTTACTGCAACCCATCAAATGACAGGCAAAGCTCAAGCGAGCATCAATCTCATTTCCGGCGGTGTGCAGATCAACATCATCCCCGATTATTGTGAGATCCAAATGGACCGTCGTATTGTCCCCGGCGAGGATCCACAACAAGTTTACGATGAACTTCACGAGCATCTACAAGCCTTACCTGATGATATTTGCTGGAAAATGGACTGTCGTTTTAGTTCACCCCCTTTGCCACCTGCTGGGGATAATCGGCTTCTTGAGGCTGTCCAACAGGTTCTAAAAGCTTGTGACCTAGACACTTACCCATTGGGCGTACCCTATGCCACTGATGCAGGAGACCTTGGCAGTCACGGGATTCCGACCCTTGTTTTAGGCCCTGGCGACATTGCTCAAGCACACACCAAAGACGAATGGATCGACATCGATCAGTTAAATTTGGGCACAAATGTGTATCTTAAATTGATGCAACAGCATTGAAATAGAGACCATTACAGACTTTATGATCGACCACACGCAAATTCGCATCTCTGAATTGAGCATGCTTTATTTTTGAAGGTGATGTCTTGCCAGCACCGTATAGTGTATGTTTAGTGTCAAAGAGAAAAAATATTTTGTGGATAAACTGGCTACAGATGTCAATTGCCTATTGTTTAAAAAAAGATTGCATTTGGGTACTTTCGATAAGCCTCTGATTTTATTGAGTTTAATAGCGTTTTTTAAAACGCATACAATATTCAGTATAAATAGGTATTGCAGCCACAACATATTGGGGTATATTGGTTCTTGTTGCCGATATAAAATTTAGCAACACCGTTAAGATTGACTGAAAATCTTCAGTCGTAATGTGAGGGTGTTAATTTGCAAAAAACTGGGTATTGGAGGTGGTCTAAGCCATCAATGCTATCGGTTTGTGCATTTGACGTTCGGAGTGGATAATTTTTTTGTTTTTCAGCTTGGTGGGCGTTTGTCCTGTCTTGTACCTACAAACGTCAGGCTGATCAGATAAACGGGGGTGGCGTCTTATGCCCGTCTTATGCGATTCTCAAATTCGTGAACTCGTGCCAATCGAGCCTTTTGCTGACAACATCAAACGTCCGGGCCAAGTGTCCTATGGCGTGTCGAGCTATGGTTATGACTTTCGAGTTGGCCCAGTCTTTAAAATATTTACCAATGTGTCTCCAACGGGTGGTCAGGCAATTGTCGATCCCAAGAACTTTGGCGAAGACATGTTCGTGACGATCGATACCCGTATCACCGGTCGTGATTATGTCATCATCCCGCCTAACAGTTTTGCATTAGCTGAGACGGTTGAAGTGGTCGAAGTCCCTCGTGATGTGCTGGCGATTTGCGTGGGCAAAAGTACCTATGCCCGTTGTGGGATGATCGTCAACGTCACGCCTCTTGAGCCGGAATGGCGAGGCAAGGTGACGCTGGAAATCAGCAATACCACGCCGCTGCCGGCTAAGGTGTATGCCAATGAAGGCATCGCACAAATGATTTTCTTTAAAGCGGATCGTGTCTGTTCCGTGAGTTACGCGGACAAGGGTGGCAAGTACCAAGATCAAAAGGGTCTGACCTTGCCCATGGTGGACTGATTCATCAGGTCGGTTCTGCTTAAATAAAGCGTACTCATTTAGCCACAAGTGCGTTTAGGGTTTGGTTTCATGGCAGGGGCCAGAGATCAAAATACAGGCTTATAGACGTCTTTTTTTTATCTATTTATTTTTATCACGTATCAATAGGGGTTTAAAGATCAATGAGGATCAAACGCAAATTTACCAAGGATGGCGTGGATGTCTTTTCCACCATCGAGTGGACAACTCGCAGCAGCAAGATCAGCAACTTAGATGGCTCAGTCGTTTTCGAAATGAACGACGCTAGAGTTCCTAAAGATTGGTCGCAGCTTGCTACGGACATCATGGTTAGTAAGTATTTCCGCAAGGCAGGGGTTCCCCAAGTCGATGAAGCTGGCCAAGTCCTCAAAGATAAGGATGGCAAGGTCATCACCGGCCCTGAACGTTCAGCTCAACAAGTGATTCATCGTCTAGCAGGCTGCTGGCGACACTGGGGTGAAACGCATGGCTACTTCGATACCACCAAAGACGCACAGGCGTTTTACGATGAAATTTGCTACATGTTGGTCACACAAATGTGTGCGCCCAATAGCCCTCAGTGGTTTAACACTGGACTGAACTGGGCCTATGACATTAATAGTGCCGCGCAAGGTCACTGGTTTACCGATGCCAAGACTGGTGAAACACAACTGGCTGAGGATGCCTACAGTCATCCGCAACCCCATGCTTGCTTTATCCAATCTGTCCGTGACAGCCTTGTTAACGAAGGCGGCATCATGGATCTATGGACCCGTGAAGCACGTCTCTTTAAATATGGATCAGGCACAGGGACCAACTTCTCAAACATCCGTGCAGAAAACGAAACGCTCTCAGGCGGTGGCAAGTCCTCAGGGCTGATGAGCTTCCTGAAAATCGGTGACCGTGCAGCGGGCGCGATCAAGTCCGGAGGCACGACACGCCGCGCCGCTAAAATGGTTTGCCTTGATCTGGATCACCCGGACATTGAAGAATTCACCAACTGGAAAGTGCGTGAAGAACTCAAGGTTGCGGCCTTAGTCGAAGGCTTTAAAGCCATCAAAAATTCCAAGACCAGCCCAACGGATCAGGAAACAGTTGGCGAAACTGCAGAGCGTTTAGGCCTTAAACTAGATTATGATTTTAACGGCGAAGCCTACCAGACCGTCTCAGGTCAGAACTCCAATAACTCGATTCGTATCCCCAACAAATTTTTCGCTCGCGTCGATGAAGATGGCGTGTGGGAAACACGTAACCGCACGGATGATAAAATCGCCAAGACGATTCAAGCACGCAAACTCTGGGATCAGATTAACTATGCGGCATGGCGTTGTGCAGACCCTGGCGTGCAGTTTGACACCACCATCAATGAATGGCATACATGCCCATCAGGGGGTCGGATCAAT
>JAESSU010000366.1 GCA_016763955.1 Phycisphaeraceae bacterium
AACTTCCGGGGACTTCCGGGGACTTCCGGGGGCTTTTGGGGTGGGGGATTTGAGTAAAATTGGTGGTTTTTTGTTTTGTATGTTGTAGTTGTTGTTACAATTCGTATGATCGGTGGGGTCGAGTTGTACGGGGTTTATTTGCCTTGACCAATGGAAGATATAGGAGATATCGAATGCGAAGCGCACTTGCAGTAGGATTAATGTTAGCTCTTAGCATGATTGTAGGTTGTCAAAGGAATAAGACGGCAGTTCGTCCGGTTCCCATGCCTCAGTCATCGACGGGTGGGGCGAACCATTATAGGCCTCAAAATCAACCTGTTGTGGTAGAGCAGGTTGGGATTTCCACTGGCCCGGTGTCACCTTCGCCGATGACCCGTAACAATGGCTATGTTGCTAGTGCAGAGTCTCCCTATATTGAGTTACCTGCGGTTTCAGTTCCGAATCAGGCATCGGCTAATGAGATCATTGAGCAACCTGTTGAAGGTTTGGTTTATGATCCGCCGGGGGCTCCGTTGGCAAATATCGCACCGAGTACTTACACCTTTTCAGATACAGATAACGCGACTCCAATCCCAACTTACCAGCCAGCAGTGGCTTTAGAGTCTACAGTATCATCGGGCAACTCCGTTCATGTGGTGTCCAAGGGTGAGACTCTGTGGCGGATTGCCAAGAAGTACTACGGCAGCGGTAAGCGATGGGCCGACATTGCCAACGCCAATGGCTTGTCAGACCCCAACCGTATTTATGTGGGCATGAAGCTCAACATCCCCCGTTAATTTAACTTCGCCAACACAATTACATTTCATAGACACCGCACGTGGACCGACGTGCGGTGTTTTTATGTCCACTGTGATGCGGCAAAATTTCCGGCTTAGACCCTTTGATATCCTAGAATTGCATCAAATTTTCAAACTATTTAACTTTTTTTACGACAAGTTATCAACAAGCTATGCACATTTTGGGGTTTGAAAGGCCCAAATGAGTTCGGATTCGGCAGGCAATATTTGCGCTAAACTCTTATTGGACCGTAATTTTTGCGCTTTCTAGTCATCTTCTACAATTGTCAATTCGCCTCGATTTTCTCTAAGCATTGGAAAATAAAGCTACTCGGGTGAATTTGACGATATGTCAAAACGTCTAAGTGTCCAAACGTCAAAGAAAGTATCGGACTTTCACAGCGTCCAGATAACTTAAGACGAGGCTCAACTTTGAGAGAAAAGGCTAAGGTCTAATGTCTGATAATTCGGTAATGACACCCCCACCCCGGAAGTTTTCCCCGATTCCCCCGGTCTCCGCGGTCTCCGTGGCTCCTGCTAAGCGATATCGCATTGGGGAGTTGGCACGGCACACCGGGCTTAGTCGCCAGACGTTACATAACTACACCCATTGGGGGCTGATCCGTGAGCTGGCGTGGACCGCTGGCGGACATCGGGTCTATGGTGAGGAAACGTTTACAAGGCTTCGCCAAATCATTGAACTTAAACGGACTTGTTCGATGAAAGAAATCCGTGAGCAAATGCCATTGGAAGTTTTTACTTGATACCAAGGAAGCTGGGTGTGATCCGGGAATTGATGCCTTGGAACAACAGGATTAAATGTTCAATACACAACGTTGTCAGACTCAAAACGATAAGCAGGAACGCTAACTTAGATGGCTCAAGAAGACTCCAACCAATCCGATGACCCGATGCAGGAAGACGAAGCGTTTGAATCGCCCGAATCTTATCCCACCGGCACGGCACACTGGTCACAGAACTGGCAATTGCCCGCACTGCTATTGGGGATGGGCATGCTTGCGATGGGAATGATCCTGGCATGGCCAAGTGCCGAGCCGACCAATTATGATGCGGCACTGGATTCCGTGCAGGCCTTTTTGCGTGCCAATGAACTCGATAGTGCACAAAACAAACTGCTCCAGGATAAGCCATTCATGGATGCTTCGACGACACCCACTCGAATCCGAGGGCGATATTGGATGCTCTGGGGTGATCTGGTTTGCAAGCAGGTAGAATCCCAGAACATTCGCAGCACCGACAACCTGAACATCATCGTCAGTTCCTACGCACGCTCGGATTCATATGAGTTCCCCTTTGATGGTGAACATCTAGCCCGTTGGGCTTCCACGCTTGTCTCATTGGAACGGGTGGACGAGGCGCTGACTAAAATCGACGAAGTAGAACTCACAGACCGCAATCTCAAATGGCAAATTATCCGTCAGATTATCAATCAACAAATCGCACGACGACGGGACACCGCTGATGACCTGTTAGCTTGGTATGACGTGTTCTTTGAAGAACTCCAATACGAAACCGATGCGAAGCGAAAACGTGAAGCAAAAGTATGGGGTGTTGCACAATATGCTCGCCTGCTCATGCAGACTAAGGATGTCAACAAGGTCGTGGATTATCTGCATCTGCGATACATCCGCTTGCGAGATGATGTCGGTGAAGATGATCTAGGCCCCGTGAAGCTGCGATTAGCACAAGCGTACCAGATGGGGGGGCAGTATGAATTGGCACTTGAGTGGTATAAATCGGCTGAAAAAAGTTTCAAACCCGAAGACAAATTTAACGCTCAGGTGCTCATTGGAACGGCTCAAATCACGCTGGCATTATCCGGTGATGTCCGCAAGGTTCATGAAATCTATTCTGCTGCGGCATTGCGCTTTGGTGATACCGATGAATATATCGATGCGACCATCGGGCAGGCTGATTGTGAAGCAAGATTGGGCGTGCATAATGAAGCACTCAAACATTTGCTCGTCGCAGCGAAGTCTATTCTTGAGGCCCCGTATCCACTGGCTCGTCACGAAAAGTTGATGATCAAAATTGCTCATAATAATTTTGAACTGCAATTCGGACAGGAACAATACGATAAAGCGCTAGGGTATCTGGCAACACTCAAACCAATTTATGGACAAGATCTACCCGCCACGATTTTGTCTGACTTTGCAGTGACCCACGAAAGACTCGGCGATGTGGCCCGTATTGAAGCAGAACGGTTACAAAACACCGTGCCAGTGGACAGCTACGTGGCAGAGGAAAATCTAAAA
>JAESSU010000367.1 GCA_016763955.1 Phycisphaeraceae bacterium
CAATTACCGAACGCCCGTCGAAGTGCTCAACAAACTCCCCGGCGTTGCGCTTCGGAATTGAATCCACCAGATTTTAGTTGGAACGCTCAAGTCACAGCTGCATCATTTATTGGCAAAGGATTTTGGTCATCTGAAATAAAAATTCCATTTTATAGTTTAGGGATTACATCCAAGGTGGGATCGAATTGGCGGATCAATCTATGTCGAGAAAAAAAGAAACCTGGCGAATTAACTTCAATTGCAGAGAAGGGTGCATTTAATATTGCGGCCCAGTTTATTGCGTTGGAGGGTATGGATGTTGATTTGTCGCGTTATTGTTACACGATTGATCCACCACAAATGCGTATGAGTTCTAAGGGCGGGGCTCTGGCATTGTCTCTTGATGTGGGCATTACCAATGGCACGGGGCATGCAGAGCCCGTTCTTTTAGATTGCTGGTTGGTGGGTCCGTCAGGTCAAACTTTTGTGAAGACATCTCTGATTACACCCACAGCAAGTCAACAGGCTCAATTTGTTGCAGGTGATTTTACATTAACCGAGCAGGGGACCTATACATGCTCTGTTCGCGTGGCGGACCCCGTGACTAAAAAAACATTGGCGATATATCAGACACCAATGTTAATTGAGTATGTGCCTGTGGCGATCGATTTGATTAAACCTTGGTATCGCAATGCAATTTTCGCGACCCAAAATATCAAGCAAGTGGTCATGGATTTGAAGGTAAATTTAGACTTTGACCAAGAGGGTCGTACTTTAGCGGATGTATCTATTTGCGATGTACTGTCAGGAGAAGTATTAGTTAGTAAGCAAGTATCTGTTGTGGGCGAAGTGACGCGTGTGGTTTTTGACACAGCGTCTTTGCCGAACGGTAAAATGGAAATTAAGGTTGTTTTGCGTGATGAATCGGGAAAAAATATTGCTGCCAGCATGCATCCTTTGCGAAAACTTGCGCGTAAGCAAGGCGAAGTATGGTTAGGTGAAGATTTGAACTGGCATGTCGATGGCAACCGTTTTTTATTAATGGAGCGTGGAACTATGGAGATGGGTTCTTGCCTGAATATAACACTTTTGTAATCTCAAATTCTGGACAAGCGAAACTTCTTGATACTAGTCTGATGCATTTTGTGGATCATGATCCTAGTATTCGGTTGCCCATACTCAGTGAAAAGGCAAAAGATATTTGCCGTAATCATATTCATAAAAGGCGAGATACACCAAAGCTGTTTGCCTATTACATTTCAGATGAACCTGAGGTTCGGGGGATTAATGCCAAAGCACTTGAGCAGGTGTATCAGATATTTTCAGAAGAAGATCCGTATCATCCTGTGATTATTAGTAATTTTGCGATGCATAGTATTCATACTTTTGCTCGGACGGCAGATATTAATGGGCTGCATCCGTATCCCTTGTTTCTTAAAGACAAACGCGTGAACGATCTTTCATCAGTGATCATTGCAGTTGAGGGAGCGGTTAAGGCTTTTAAAAATAGTAAGCACAAGCAGACGATTGCCTATTTGCATCAGGGGTTTAATTATGGTGATTATGGCTCTGTTTCTAACCGTATTCCAACGTACACGGAGTATCGCAATCAGAATTTACTAGCCTTGATTTGTGGGGCAAATGGATTTATTCAGTACAATCGGAAGTATGCACATTATCCGGAGCTTTATATCGGAATGCCTCATTTGGTTCGAGAAAAGAACGCTCTGGGCCCCGTGGTGTTAGCACCCGTGTCAAAGATTCAACCGACGACGACCAACTCCAAAGTTAAGATGCTTCTCAAAGAATATGATGGCCATTTATATTTGTTTGTTTGTAATGCTCAGATGATGCCACAAACTATTTCTATTGATGTGCCGGGTCTCGGTTTGCGTGCTAAGGAGTTGTCAGTGCTTTCCCAGGGACGGGTGGTTTCATTGGATGGCGACCGTTTGACCGATCAATTTGATACTTTTGAGGCCAATGTTTACACCACTGCGACAGAGTTACCTGATTTACTGACAGTTAGCGAAATCGTTGAACTGATTGATAAAGCTAATCGTAAACGTCACAAGCTAGGCAATCTGGTGTTCCAGATGGATGAAGGGGGTGACGTGGTGGTAACAGCTTCATCACACGTGGGCATTCGGCATCGGCGTCCGGATACGGGTTTATGGCATGTAGTCGATGGCGTGATCAGTCAAAGTGATCGCTACCAGTCCTTAACATGGCAGGATCAGACGGATCGCAAATTCCCAGATTGGCTGGAAATAAAGATGCCCCATGAAAAACGTATTGGCCGTGTGGTGGTATATCCTTACCAAAAAAGCTTACGTGATTATATTGTCCAAGCCTTTATCGAGGGGCAGTGGAAGGATCTTGCTCAAGTTACAGGTCAAAATAGTGACCGAATTGAACATCCCTTTGAGGCAGTTGTTTCTGACCGAATTCGTATTTACGTCACGGCTGCAAATAGTAAAAAATCGATGATTACTGAAATTGAAGTTTACGAGAAATAATAATGAAAAAGAATTTTTTATTGGTATTAACAACAGCTGTGGTTTTTTCCATAGGTCTGCCATTGTTTGGAGCTGAACCTGAAAAGCAATTGCTTGGATTTTGGAGATTTGATGAAGGAACAGGTGATAAGCTCCAAGATGTTTCAGGTAACAATCGGGCTGCTCAAATTTCACATAAAATGCGAGGGGTGAAATGGGTTGATGGGCGTAGCGGTAAGGCGATTGAGTTTATGGGAGGTGATCCCGCTAAACGTAATGTTGCAGGTTGTGTCGAGATTCTGAAAGGGGGTAAGTTCGATTTTTCGAAAGGCTTGACGCTTGAATGTTGGATTAACTTTACAAAAATCGACCGGCAACAAACCTATGAAATTATCTCCAATACCCATGGCGACCGTGGTCGAGGTTTTCGTTTTATCTTGTCATGGTTGAAGCTAGGGCTGATGTCTGGAGAGGGTGCAAAGAGTAAGTTGCGAGGTGCAAATAGTAGCCCTTCTGTGATTAAATTTAAAAAAGCTATTTGGTATCACATTGTGGGAACCTATGACGGGAAGAATTTTCGAGTCTATATTGATGGTAAGTTGGTCGCAGAGACCGCAGGTGAGCATGTATTAACCACTGGCCGAAATAGCATTTCAATTGGTTCATTTAAGCAAGGTTATGCTTATGGCCTTAATGCGATTGTTGATGATGTGAAGGTTTACAATTACGCTCGATCAGCGGTGGAAATTGTATCAGATGCTAAGTTAGGTGAATGATTAAGTTTCGGATTTGCTGGACTTGGACTAGTTTAGAGAATGTCGTAAACTGTTCTTTTGGGATGATTTTACTTTTGAGTGGATGGTGTGTTTTGGTAGATATTAAACGTAAAATAGGTCGTTCTCAGCAGGTTGCTGACAGTATTCGGGGCATGATTCAATCCGGCCAATGGCCCGTGGGGACTCGTTTGCCTACCACACGCGATTTGGCGAGCAGATATAATGTGAGTCGTAATACAGTGGTGACTGCCCTACGTGAGTTGGAAGTTCAAAAACTTATCGATTGCCAACCTCGTCAAGCGACGGTGGTGATATCGCAAACCATCGGTTCTATTCAAGCGGGCATTGATAAAAAACGGATTGCGATTGTTTCTTCTCGTAATCCGGGCGCTTCTCAATTGTCGAAAGATTATTCGTATGGCTTTGCGATTCTTGATGTCGTTCAGCATGATTTATTTGATGCTCATTACGAAATGATTACATTTCCCCATTTTCATAATGAGCCCAATCCGGTCGAAGCATTGACGAGTCGGATTGAGCAGATTGCCAGCGAATTGGCAGGTGTGATTATTTTTCCATATCCGGAAATGGAATGTTTACTTTCTG
>JAESSU010000368.1 GCA_016763955.1 Phycisphaeraceae bacterium
AGTGATCGAAAAATCCCTAGCCTACATGGGCATCAAACCCGACCTACTTACAGATGAAAACCAACAACAAGTCGCAAGTCGGTCACATTGATAAAAAAACTGGCCGCCCCGTCATTGATCCCTCATCTTCATTCGCATTTATACTTATAATTTCTTCTACTCATAATCCCAGATCATTGAATACGGAACGTCGATATGTCTAATATTTCTAAATATGACAGCAACATGCTTGCTCCGAATGTCACCGACGGCGTTGCATGGTACGACCTATCCTTACTGGGGGTCGAAGGACTCGGCTGGACAGACACCAATCATCCTTTAGACCGCCTGCCCGCTCACGCTCAAGGGCAAGTGACCGAAGCGGTTTGGAATTTAAGCCAACATTCCGCAGGCCTATGCGTTCGCTTTAAAACAAATGCGGTGAGTCTTGATGCGCGATGGACGTTGCGTTTTGAAAATCTAGCGATGGATCACATGCCAGCTACCGGTTGTAGTAGTGTCGATTTGTATGTCCTAGATGACAAGCAAAAATGGCGTTGGTTAGGCATCGGGCGCAACCCCACGTTCCCACTCTCCCAAGCATCACTCGTCAGCGAACTCACACCCAATGAACGTCAGTACCTACTTTACTTCCCCCTCTATAACGGCGTTAGTCAAGTCGAAATCGGACTACCCCCGGAAGCAGCACTTTGTGTTGCCCCACCGCGCAAAGATAAACCCATTTGCATCTATGGCACGTCCATCGTTCAAGGCGGCTGTGCCTCACGGCCGGGCCTGGCCTATCCCTCTATCCTTGGTCGCCGCCTTAACCGCCAAGTCATCAACCTCGGCTTTTTAGGATCAGCCAAAGCCGAACCCGAGATGACGAAACTACTCGCTCAACTGAATCCCGCAGTCTTCATCATCGACAGCTTGCCCAATGCTGATGTCAATGTAGGCGTTGATGTCAACGAACAACGTCTTGAACACCTTGTCCGATCCCTGCTAGAGGCACGCCCCACCACCCCTATTCTCTTTATCGAATATATCGTTTATCGGAAACAACATCTCGCCCAAGAACCGCAAACCACCCGCAACACTCGCAACGGCTACTGGCATACCGCCCGACAACGATTGCAAGACAATCCGCCTAAAAACCTGCACTTACTTCACGATTTAAGTGGAGACAATCTCCTAGGCCACGACACCGAAGCCACTGTCGATGGTGTGCATCCTAACGACCTAGGATTCATGCGAATGGCCGATGTCATCGAGCCTGTCTTGCGAAAAATATTAGGCTAGTAGGTTACCATCTGTGAATTGATGGTCTGGGAAAAATCCTCGCCCCAAGTATCTCAAAACAACTTACCGGAGCCCGCGGGAATCTGCTTGTGCAGCTTCCGGCGGCTTGTCTAAAATCCATTAATTAATCACTGACGGAGTACGAGAGTAATCACCTGTCACATTCAACTGACGCATGCATCGCGTTGTGAATCACCTGCAATAATTCCGTTAATGGCAATTCATCACTGTCCTTGAATTTAATGCAGCCTTTGCCCATCTTGATCGTAGGATGATTGAGCTTAAACGCAGCAATGTTCTTTTCACCACAGGTATAAAGACTGATGTAATGCTTCTGATTCGCTAGCGCACACCAACCCTTAACATCATTGTGAAAAGTCGGCATGTGATATTGCATCTCCAACGTCGCATCGGGATACGCCATCTCAATTAAGTGCCTAATCTGATCAAACCGTTGTCTACGTGAGACGGGAATGTTGGCAAGATACGCATTAAAGTCCATCGCTAAATCACGCCTAGAAACAATTAGTGTTTGTGATCATGCACATACCCTGATGCTATTTTTTCAATGGCAGCAGACAGCGCTTCAACCGTAGTAGAATCGGTCTTCTGCTTGGTTTTCATCGCAGCCACCATCACGGCATGATGCGCAGCGAGTGTGTTGAGATAGGTTGCATACGCTTGGCTCTTGGAGGGATCAACGGGCTTGATTTTCTGGGTTAGAAAATATTCGCTGATCGTAGTGATGATGTTCGAAGCGTGTGTTTCTTTTGTATTGATCCAACGAACCAACTGATTCTGGTCCTGAGGCGATTGTGATGCAGCCAATTCATTGATGAGCTTGATGGCTTTAGCAATGGTCACGGCATCTTCACGAATCTGATCAATACGCCCTTCATCATCATAAATGCCACAAGGCACCTGACAATGAGCATTGGCACGCGGACTTGAGGGAATGAAAATACTGGCAGTCACCAATGCAGCGAGTATCAAAAACGTTGCAATCGTTGTAGGTCGAAATTTAAGCATGATTTTATCTCCTAGTTATCAGATCAAACAAATAAACCGTTACGTTACAAATAACACTACCAACGTTATACCCCTTGTCAATAATCTTGTCGGGTTGCTCAGGCAAACGCATGGACCAAAAATTGTATTAGCGAGCCGTGTTGTGTCAACACGGAATTGACCGTAGGTCAAAAACGGACTGACACAACTTAGCTCGCTAATACAGATGTACATGCTGTTTGCCCTGTCGGGTTGCTGTTGGATGTGGCACTTTGTTTTAGGCTTTCAAGGCGATTGGGGAGCAGTCAAAATCATACCCGGCAAGCATAACAGCCCCGTTGCAGGTTTTTTTTAGATTTTTGATCAAACTTCCGCTTCATCTGGAATGCGTGGCGATGAGCCGTGCTCGCCTAGATGAGACTCGGTAAGGCTCAAAGCAGCGAGCATTTCCGTCACCGTATTGGCGGCTCGGACACGCTGGCGAGTCTCTGAATCATCAAAGACTTTCGCAATGAGCCCTAGCAATTCAATCTGAGCCGTGGCATCATTTAATGGCGTGAGCAACATGAAAATAATGCGAGCCTTCTCACCATCCGGTGCGTCAAAGTCCACCCCCTTGATACTACGTGCCATGACAACCACTGGTTTTTCAAGCCCTGCAAGTCGCGCGTGAGGAACTGCAATGCCATGAGCTAAACCCGTGTGCATAATTTGTTCACGTTGCCAGACAGCATCATCAATGGTTTGAACTGGAATTTTAAGCAAGACCGCAGTATGTTCTGCCATCTCCTTAATCGCATAACGTGTTTCAATTGCTAAAAGCTTGGCAATCACGTTTTTTTCAGGTAGATATGAACCAAGCGTATGCTTGATCTCACGCTGCATGGTTCGTTCCATGGCAGGCCCTGAAAGCAAACTGGTAAACAATGCCATGATCACAATCGCCACAAACAACGGCTCAGTGATCAAGCCCTGATTCAAAGCAAGCTGTCCAAGGATAATGCCCATCGCACCTTGCGCTGCCATGCCAAAACCTACCGCCCAGCGTTCACGAACCTGCATCCCCGCCATGCGAGCACCTAAGTAGCAACCGCCAATCTTGCCCACCAATGCAATCCCCAAAACCAGAAGCACCAGTCCAAGATCAAAACCCGCGATGAAGTTAACACCTAGGCCGATACTTGCAAAGAAAATAGGGGCAAAGATATTGGTAATAAACTGGTGAATGTTATCACGGGTTCGTTCACGCAGATGATGCGAGTCCCCCATCGCCACGCCAGCGATAAACGCGCCGAAGATCGAATGAATCCCGATAAACTCAGTGAGTGCTGCACAAAGCAATGCAACGACCAATACGAAGCTCAAAACACCGCCAGGCCAGCTCGTATGAACCTGCACAAAAGGAAGTGCTTTATGGAAGAACAATCGACCCACCGTGAGCATCCCGCCGATAAACAAGAAGGTCAATCCAATGGTCCCGAGCAATCCCGCAGCCGGTCCAACAGCAGAAGCAGCAGCCGCTGGATCGATCGGTTGAATCAACGCGAGAATCACGGCAAAACCAATCCAGCCGATCAAGTCATTGATCATCGCAGCGGACATAATGAGCATGCCAATATCACTCTTGAGCATGTTCAGATCCATCAGAATCTTAGCAATCACCGGCAAAGCTGTAATAGACAAACCGATCCCAACGAATAAGGCAAAGGGCAAAAGTTCTTTACCCCCGTCATAATCAAACCAGCCTGGGACGCTATAAGCCAGTAAAGCTCCCGCCGCAAAGGGGAATATCACACCCGCAAGACTCACAAACAAGGCAGCCTTGCCTTGCTTAATCGCGACCGTCAGGTCCACTTCCATCCCCGCAACCAATAGCAGTAACGCAACACTAAGAGTCACCAAGCCTTGAAAAGCAATGGCCGTTGCACCTGTGGAGGGGAACAAAAATGTAAACCACTGAGGCTGGATATAACCAAAAACCGTGGGGCCCAAAAGCACGCCAGCGAGAATTTCACCTAATACAGAAGGCTGGTGATACTTGCGAGCAAGCTCTCCTAAAAATCGTGCAATACCAAGCAAAACGGCCAGTGACAGAAAAAAAACGGTCACATCATGATGGCCCATGGCTGCGCCAGCACTTTCAGCTAAAGTAATCAAGTGGCATATCTCCAAAATCAAGTGATACCAGTCGTCAATAAACTTGTCCGAATGCTTTTGTCCGCTGCCCCCCGAAAGTTTATTTTAAGCATCCAAAACGTTTTCAACGCGGTCAAAATCATACACAATGGGTCTATGGCAGACTTTCTACATCCTGTCTGTGACGTGTAGCTTAACAGAAACATATTGTCCATGACCACCCCTAAACTCCGTTTACGACGGTTATAACCTTTGGTTCTTACATTGGATCAAAAGCTTGCTCTGTAACCCTGATTTTAGATGCATAAAACAATGGGTGTGGTTTAGCTTGGGTTGACTGATAGGTCTGACTAAAATGTATGGTCAGACGTAAAGCAGATACCCAAAGCTGGTTCGACGCAAACGAGTCATCTGTGAATCATTATCGTCATGCTGCTAGACCACGTATCTGAACGTAAGATACACTGTCAGCCAAGGGAGAAGTAGGACGTGACCGAAACCACATCCGCACAATCCAAAACCGATGCTGCCCACAAGCCCCGCGACCGTCCTACCGCCTGCGTTGGTCATGTCATGATCGTTGGGCAAGGACAGTTTGCTGTAGATGTGCAAGCTTTATTTGAGCAAGCAGATATTCGCGGTGAATTCCATGTCGTTAACAGCTATCTTTCTGCTTTAACACATACCCAAGCCCCACACCGTCAGCCCCAAGTCATCATCGGCTCCGTACAAGGACTAGGTGATCTGGCACGTTCAACCGCAACCCAGCTCCGAAAATTTTCTCCAAAAAGTAAACTGATTCTCATTGCCTCCCCCAGCGAACTGGACCTAGCAAAGCAAGCAGTCAATGCTGGATTTGACCTGTACCTCTCGGAACCGATTAGCCCCCTTAAACTCAAAACTGCGATGCTAAGCAATCTCAAAAATGTCCTGCCCGAATCCGAACCTCAAATCTCACTGGGCGATATCGACATGGTCCAGCAATTACTCGAAGACCAAAAAGATATCAGTGATGTGGCCATGAATATCCTTCGCCAGCAAAGCACAATTGACTCTGCGATATTCATTAAAGAAGGTAAAATTCCTAACAAAACCATCGCAACGACCGTCCGCCATGGTTCTCGAATCTTTGGCATGCTCGGCGCATCAGAAGACACGCCCATGCAATTCCTCCAAGCATGGGCATCATGGCTTGCACACTGGCTAAGCTTGCAATCCAAAATGCAAAGCATGTGGAAGCTTGCGATGAGCGATCCATTGACCGCCGTCTGGAACCGCCGCTATTTTGACCTTTTCCTAAGGCAGCTACTCCGACGCGCTCAGACCGAACGCTTCCGAGTGAGCTTGATGGTCTTCGACATTGATGACTTTAAACAATACAACGACAAGTTCGGCCATGCTGCGGGTGACGAAATTCTCATCCAAACAGCACATCTAATGAAAACAGTCATGCGCCCCCACGATGTGATTGCACGCATCGGCGGTGATGAATTTGCAGTGATCTTCTGGGATGCCCAAGGCCCGCGTCGCCCCAACTCCGAACATCCCTCGGAAGTCCGACACATTGCTGAGCGTTTCCAGCAAGCTATCGTCACCCACAAGTTCAGCAAACTTCACGACCAAGCCCCAGGCACACTCACCATCTCCGGCGGGATTGCCGGCTACCCCTGGGACGGAACCTCCGCTGAAACGCTACTGGATAAAGCAGATCAAATGGCCATCCAATCCAAACGCAGCGGCAAAAACGCGATGATCTTCGGCCCCGGCGTGTCGAAGTAAACGCTTTGCTTACTTAAAACCAATTCAAGCACCGCCCCCCCTTCTCTCACAAAATCCTCGAGGTCCCACCCCTTTTTTCAAATAAAAGCCGCCGGAAGTGACACCGTCAATTCCTGCGGGTTCCGAAAAGTTCCGGGAGTTCCGGGGGGGCAGATAATCAGTGAGCAAAGTATTTTTGACGCAACAGTTTTGACCTACGGTCAATTC